>NZ_JBCLNI010000009.1:0-122821 GCF_039062885.1 Blautia sp. 2227st1_G12_2227SCRN_220401
CTCAGAGTTCCGTAGCCCGAAGGCCCTCCCCCTGCACCCCCACCCTCTTGGGCACGGAAGGAGTTCTGCGTTGTTGTGTGTGCTGCGTTGTTGACTTTTGTCTGTATGCTGCGGTACTCAGAATGGAACGTTGTGCCGATCTGGTTTCTGTATTCTTCGGTACTTATGATGGTACGCTGGGCCGATCTGCGATCTGGTTCTGAGATTCTTCGGTACTTATAGTGGTACGCTGTGCCGATCTGGTCCCTGTATTCTTCGATATTTATGGTGCTACGCTAGGCCGATCTGGTCCCTGTATTCTTCGATATTTATGGTGATACACTGGGCCGATCTAGTTCCTGTATTCTTCGATACTTATAGGAATATTCTGTACCGGTCTGACATTTCAGGACAGGACGCCCAGTCCGATGCCACCTTCCTCTGGCGTCCCCCTCTCCATCCACACCACAAAACCTCCCCCCCCGACTGCATCCCTCACAGACCAATTCCACCTTCCTCTGGCGTCCCTCTATACCTCCAACAAAATAAAAAGCCCCGGTGCCCAGCAAATACAACACTGCCAGACACCAGAGCAAAAAGAACAAATGTCAAGCGGATATTCACAATCCACTTCGCTACTTGCTCATAACCGAATAACTGCTCCACAGCTTATCGCTTTTCGCAGCCCCGCAAAGGACTTAATTGATCCAGTTAAACCTCAATCACTTCCCATACACTGCATTAGACTTACATCCCGAAATATAAGCTTCATAATTCAACGCACTATCATAACGAGCCAAATGCCCCTGCATAACATACGGATTCCTCACAACTGACGCCACATATCCCCCGGACTTCTTCAGGCAAGTCAGATAAGTCCTCATCAGTAGCTGATAATCCCCGATCTGCTGATTCGAAGCTCCACCATTATTCTTCGCCTGAATGATCTCATTCCGAAGCTGCATAGCAGAATTTCTCAAAGTCATCGTATTTGACACCGAAACCCATGCCTGCTTATAACCCTCGATCGTCGGTCCAGGGATCATTGTACCGGTAACGTTAAAGATCAGCTCCGCGAGCTCAACATAACAGCTGCCAGTATACCCCTTATGAGTCCATACTGTATCCAGAACCTTCGTCAATGACTTCGTCAACATCTTCTTCACTTTCTTCATACACCTGTCTGACGCATAATCCACCATCAGAGTTTTCAGCGGCTGGTCATAATACTGCTTCAAAAGATCGATTCCCCTCTTCAAAGAAGAATCCGCCTGCAGCCGATAACTCAGTCTGTCAAGACAATCCCGTCCAACCGTAACCAACGTCAGAAAATTCATCAGATAATCCCCTGCACTCATAATAGCATCTGCACTGTTAAAAGTTTTATCAATGGTATCCCACCTGGAAACCCCTTTATCGTTTTTCTTGTAAAACCAATCAAGCATATCATTAAGCTCAGTTCTGCTATACTGCGTCACACCCTCCAGCTTCATAGCCAGCTGATATTTCGTGTCACCATTTTCAAAGAAGTGATCCGAAAGATCTTTTGTATTATGAATGATATCATAAGCCTCTGCCAGAGTATCGTTACCATATGTCAGCATAGAACTCTCCGCAGTTTCCACAATAAGCTCCATAGCCAGACTCTGTTTCAGTTTATCATCTGAAAAATCCGTCCCATACGCCTTATTAAACAGATTACACATCGAATCCGCAAATCCGTTCAGCATATTGGATTTAACCGTAGCCCAATATGTTGAAGTGCCAAAGCCCGAAGTAGCACTGGTATCCGCACTTAACGCATCAAACATCTCACCCTGAAGATCACCTGTAACCTTGTCAAAACCGGTATTGTTCAGAAACTCCGGATACTTTCTGAAAAGATCATCCGTTGAAAGCTTCGTATCCACGCTGGAATCAACACCACCACCTGCATTAAAGACCACATTCGCTGTCAGTTTCTCATTGCCACCTGCGATTTTAATCTGAGCCCATTTATATTTCGGCCCCGCATAATAAACCTTATTAATATTATTGCAGCCTCTGAATGCATTTGCCTCAACACTGGTCACATTGGAATACACCATTACCGTACGGATCTTAGCACAGCCATTAAATGCACTGCTACCGATCTTCTTGGCATTTTTCGAAATATAGACAGAACCTGAAAGCGAGCTACACCCCTTCATCAGACTTGCGGAAATCTCTTTCAGACCATCCGGCAGATCAATAGAAGTCAACGATTTACAGCCGGAAAAAGCCTCCGCACCAATAGATACGGTCTTACGGTTAAGAGAAACCGATTTCAGTGCAGTACAATTCTTAAACGCCTTTTTACCAATAGTAAGAACACCCTCTTCTGCGATCACAACCTTCTGGATCTTCTGTCCTTCAAAAACACTGTCCCCAAGTCCTTTTACCCGAACCATTTTCATTCCGATCGTGATCGTCGTAGGAACTGTAACATTCACAGCCTTTCCGGTATATTTCATCAGGATCACTTTTCCATCACTATCCTGTTTAAATACCCAATCACTATTCTGGACTTTTCCTGTCAGATTGATCGTAAATACTCTCTTAGAAGCCAGGTATACCTGATCTGCACTTGTCTTCGTAGTAACCGTCACAACAACTTTGCCCTGGCCTCTCACCATCAGACCTTTGCCGCTTTCATACCACGCCGCTGTTTTTCCGGAATTTGATACTGCGCAGGAATATTTTGCTCCTCCGAGAACTGATATCTTGATCGGCTGATTGAAGTTATCACTGGATATCGTATAACTGTTCTTTCCATCATTCTTTAAAGCCTTGGAAACAAGCTTAATATTCTGACGCCCCTGCAAAACAACCTTCATTTTTTGAGATGCTGCTTTATAATGTTTTGTTTCCGCTGCTCGTACTGTAATAGTTGCAACGCCTGGTTTTTTCAACGTTACCTGCTTTTTCCCTTTAACTATTGTAATTCCTGAAAAATCACTGGACAGACTAATCTTTGGATTTTCCCTTGCAGAAACACTTAAATTCTTTGTTTTTCCAGTCTCTGTCACATTAAAAATGACATTCTTTGTCTTGATTGTCTGTTTTGCCTTTACAATATTAAAGCTTGCCTTTTTACTTTTGGATTTTGCAAAAACGCCCTTACCCTTGATCGTGACGATCACTTTACCAGGTTCTATATTCTTTTTGGAAGGATAAGAAACCGTATAATGCGTTTTCTCTTTTAAAGTCTGTCCATAGAACTTCACTGTAACCTTCGGTGTTTTCGGTTTTCCATTCCAGGTACAGTTTCCTACAGAAATCTTTGCCTTCGTCAAATCCGCCTTTGCCCAGTGAGCATAAAGCTTCTGATCGCGTTTCAAATTGACCTTTGTACCTGCAGTAACCCTTTTTCCGCCTTCCTTCGGTGTTGTATACCACCCCAGAAAATAATAATTCTTTCTGGACGGCGTCGGAAGTTTTCCGTACGCACATTTATTTGTAACCGTCTTTTTCTTATACTTTGACGCAAGCTTCGCATCCTTCGCATTTTTATCAAATGTGACCTTAAAGGTTGTTTTCTCTGTGACTCCCACTGAAACGAACGGTATGGAGAATTTTTTCGCGTAAGCTTCCGCAAAAGAACCCGTAGAACCTTTTATTGCAAAGTCAGATGAAACATTAACAAAAATCGTATCTTCATTCAAATATGTGATATCATTATACCACGCCATTGTTTTTACACTTGGCGGGATCATAACCCATTTCAGTGATTTACAATCCTTAAAAACATACTCCTTGATATCCTCCACAGAGGAAGGTAATGTAAGGTTTTCCAGCTTCTCACACTTGTAAAACGCCTCTTTCCACAAAACTTTAAGTCCGCTGTTGATCACAACTTTCTGCAGATTTACACATCTTCCGAATGCAATATAATCAACTTCTGTAACCGTTGAAGGAATCTCTATGGATTCGATCCCCGTACATCGGTAAAACAGTCCCTGTGGGATTTTCTTGATTCCTTTTCCAAAGGTTACCTTTTTCAGATTCACGCAATCTGCAAAAGGGCCGCCCATATCATAGTAATTTCCTGTAGCTCCATTTGTCTCCACACCAGCCGGAATATTCACTTCTGTCAGGCTCTGGCAGTTATAGAATACACTTATCCCAAGATACTCCAGGGAATCTGGAAGTACAACATTTTCCAGGCTTGTACAGTTAGCAAAAACATTATCACGGATCGTTTTCAGCGTTTTCGGAAGGTCGCGTTCTGATAATTTCATATTTTTGCAGTTCTGAAAAGCTTCTGAATCAATACCCTCCAGCTTTTTGGAAAGAGTCACCTTTTTGAGATTTTTACAGCCAAAAAACGCACTGTACCCGATCCATTTCACACTATCCGGAATCACAATTTCCTCCAGCCCTATATCACCGGAGGGTGCATAAAAAATCCCTCTTGGAACTTCCTCCATTCCGTTGTCCAAAGTCACATTTTTCAGATTTTTACAGCCATAAAAAGGACCTGGCCACTGCCGGTTCGCCGCTGTGGTATCATGGGTCTTCATTTTTGGTGGGATGTTGATCGTCGTAAGACCTGTACAATCTCCGAAAGCTCCTACATCCAGAAATTTCAGCGTAGATGGAAGCTTCACGGAAGTCAAACTCTTACTGTAGGAAAACGCTCCATTATAAATATTTTCCAGGCCTTCCGGAAGAATCACTTCCGTAAGTGCAGAACAACTCCGAAACGCATATGCCTCGATATTTTTTACAGTATCCGGAACAACGATCTTTCTCACACCGGAACACTGCAAAAACAAGCCTTTGGCAATCTTTGTGATCCCTTTTCCAAAGGTGACCGTCGTCAGACCTGCATCTCCCGCAAAAATTCCCGGATACGCCGGACTCTCACCCACATAACCATGTGTGACCATCGATGCAGGGATATGGATACGGGTAAGACTTGTACATCGCTCGAATGCACCTGCTTCTACCACCACCCCATTATCAGGAATGCAGATGGAAGAAAGGGATGTACAACCGGAAAAAGCTCCTCGTCCGATCTCTTTTACAGAATCCGGAATATTCAGACTTGTCATATTAATACAGTCTGAAAATGCTCCGGTATCGATTCGGACAACCGGCTTGCCATTGATCGAAGATGGAATGTTTCCATTCACATAAGCGCATCTGTCACTTTTTATCTTATTGTTATTCTTATCATAATGGTCATCGTTAATGACCGCTTTGATCGTAACCTCACCTTTTTCGTTAGAAATACATCGCAGTCCGTTCCATTCAAATCCTGCATTATCCGCACCTCCAGATAATGTATCTTCACTGCCATCCTCAAGCTGAGCTTCTTCCACTTCCGCAGATCCAGGATCTTCTGCCAGACTTTCCGGTTCCTCTTCCAATTCCGGATCTGTTTCCGGTTCTGTTTCCAGTTCCGTAGAAATATCCGCTTCATTCACACCGGACTCTGTCATTTCTGATCCATCTTCTCCGGGATCATCAACCTGCTCTGTCTCAGAAGCAGCTGCCTCATCAGATGGCAGCTCCTCCTCTGCATCCGTCAATTCCTCAGCACCGTTTTCCTCGGTTGGCTGCGGTTCCTCTTCCACTGCCTGTTCCACACTCTCTTCTGCTGAAAAATCAGCTGCACTGACCAGCATTCCCGAATCCAGGCTGCCAGCCAGAAGCGTCATTGTCAGCATCAATGCCAGTTTTCTTTTCATACCCAATCCTCCTTAAAAAATATAAAACAGCCATATTTTATTACTGCTTATTATCCTGATTTTCTTTCTGATTCTTTTCTTTTTTCTGAGCAGTACTGTCGGACTCTGCAGAATCTCCCTGCATGATCTTATTCAGTTCCTGGATCATCTCTTCATCCTTCAAACGGAATTTTACCTCTACACGTCTGGACGCATCCTTATCTACATTTCCTTCTGCATCCAAAACCGGATCTGACATGGAATGCCCATTCACTGTCAGACAATCCTTCAGTTCCTGAACCTGTGAATCCTTCAGAAAATCACTCTTAATATCCAAAAGATACTGCGCTACCGCCAGAGACCTCTTCTGTGACAGCTCCAGGTTATAACTGTAATCTCCGTCTGTATCCGTATAACCATCAATAATGATCTCGCCAAGATATTTCTTATAGGAATCATCCAGCAATACCTTACAATATGTCGGCAGTACCATAGACAATGTCATCTTACCGGAATCGGTAAGCTCTGCCTGATCATAATCAAACATAACATTGGCATTCAGCGTCAGCGCACCTGTCTGTGGATCAATATCCACATTGAGGTTCTTTTTCTCAAATTCCTTCTGCAAAGCTTCCACAACCTCAGCTTTCACGCCGATGATCTTGTCGATCTTCTCCTGCTGTTCTTCCAGAAGCTCTGTTTTTTCATCCAGCGCAGACTGCTGCTCTTTCAGTGTATCCTGTTGGCTGGAAAGCTTCTTTTTCTGAGAGGCCAGCTTTTTCTGCTGCGCCTCAAGCGTTTCCTGCTGTTTGGCAAGCTTCTCCGCCAGAGAAGACAATTCTTCATCCTGAGATTTGATCTGCTTGTCCTTGGACTTGATCTGCTCATCCTGGCTCTTTAATGTTCCTGCCTGCTCATCCAGCGCATTCTGTTTTTCCAGAAGCTCTTCTGTATATTTTTCCTGAAGAGTGATTTTTTCATCCCGTTCCTTCAGACTGTCCTGATAGCTCTTCTGTGCCTGAAAAAGTGTCACACACATGATCAGAACAAAAAGCAGCAAAACTCCTGCCATCATATCCGAATAAGAACGCCAGACATTAAACCCATGCTCCTCCGGCTTTCTTTTTTTGCGCATTGACAATTCCTCTCTTATTTAAATAAACCAAAACGGCTTTTCTGTGCTGCCTTCGTTGCCTCACGGATACTGCGCTCGATCTCATCCAGCAGCGCTTCCTGTCTTGCACCCTGTCCTTCCAGAAGATCCTCCAGACCCGTCAGCTTATCCTTAAGTTCCTGGATACCGGCATTGCTTCCATAGCCCCAGGGCTGTCCGGCGATCAGATGGATATCACGGTTATTTTTTGCCGTCTTGATCTCAGAAAGAAGCCTGCGTACCTCATCCAGAACACTATTGACCATCTTCTGGCTCTCGGTAAATTCTTTCACTCTGGCTTCAAAATCTTCGATCATCTTCTTATCTTCACGAAGAAGCTCCTCGCTGATCCTATTGGAATCCGCAACTGCTTTCATCCCTTCTGCAGCACTGTCCACATACTGACGCATAGATGCATTGCAGTTTTTCCAAAGATCTGCGGATTCTTTTTCATTTTCATGCATATGCCGGGCAAACTTTTCGTAATCCTGTTTCTGCAGCTGCTGGATCATCTGATTATCCCGGATAATACGGTCTGCAGTCTTCATATAACTGCTCTGCATCTCATCGATTTCCTTAATGGCATCCTTCATGGCACGTTCCTGCTTCGTAAAAGTTTCACTCAGCTGACTGCTCATGGTCTTGTACAATTCTGATGTATATTCTGTATTCTCCTTCTGCACCTTCTTAAGTTCTGCCAGAGCATCATTAAAATCTTCAAACTGCATCTGAAAGGAACCATGCATCTCGCTTAAAAACGTATCCAGGATCTCCCGGATCGCATCCTGCTGCCCTTTTGTCACAGATGCGGTAAGAACGTCCAGAGAATCATTCATCTTCTGAAAAGTAGGTGTGATCACTTTCTCAAAGCTATCTGCCATCTGCACAGAAAACTGTTCCGCCATCTGTTTCATGGCTTCTGTCTGCGTCTTCTGGCTGGAAACAAGGAGATTCCAGGACTCATTCTCCGCAGTAGGAAGCACCAGTGCGTGAAAACGATCCAGAAAATCCTGCATCGCCTGGGACATCGCAGAATATCCGCTTTTCATCCCAAATGTGTACACAACAGAAAGTGCAACTCCATAAATGGAAGTCAGAAACGCAACTTTGATGCCATCTACAAGAGCGGATACCGAGCTTGTCATCACTTCATAATCTGTGGGCTGGAAATTTTTGAGTCCCCACACAAGACCGATAAATGTTCCAAGGATGCCAAGGCTTGTAAAAATGTCCGGAGCCATCTCAAGGAGTCTCTTGTGGATATGTACATCTACATCCTCAATATTCACAAAATCCTCTACTTCAGCGATCCCTTCTTCCGTTCTGCTGATACTGTCAACAAAATCATCCATCTTTTTGTCGAGATAGCGGTCACCGAAAATCCCTCGCAGCTGCCCAATCTCTTCTTTTCTGGCTCTTCCCGGAAGCTGAAACACTTCTGTGATCTCACCAGCGCCATGCTTCAGTGCTCTTGACAGGTTATCCATCCGATATAAACCTGCAAAAAGCCCCACTGCGTATATGATCAGCATAAGTCCCAGAAATGTAAAATTATAAAGCAACACATTCCCGGAGCCTTTTCCAACATAAGCAGTCAGGGTTGCCGCGGCCACTGTTACTGCCAGAAACAGCACTGTATTCATAAACTTTTTTCCCATAATATGCCTCCCCTGTCTTTATTTTTGAAAAAAGTTACTCTTTTGTTCCCATACTATCATAACATCTTCCCTAAAACAACCAGAAAGGACAATTCCTTCGCCAAAAGAATTGTCCTTTCGTCTTTTTTCTATTTTATACTTTTATTTATACTTTTATACGGCAGGCTGCATCATCGCTGATCAGGATCCTGCGTCCGCAAACACCTACGATCACTCCGCCAAGTATCCTGCTTATGATCTGTACGGTCTTTCCTTCACTGACATCATATTGTCTGATCTGTTCCATAGTCTCCGGCATTCCGGTCATCCACTTGATCGTGTAGCTTTCCCCTGCTTTTGTCTCATTTAATGACTGCATATACTCACCCCATTCCATATATCACATCACTATCAGTAATTATCCTCTATCCGTAGGCGGATATTCGCAATCTGCACTTGGTTAAATGATTTCATATAATTCCAACACAATTCTGCATCTTTATATAATTAGTAAAGTTTAACTTTTATTTTTCTGAATTATTCATCGCTTTTATATATTTTATCTCATTTTATCTCAATTAGTCAATCATAACCTGTGAAATTCCACCAATAAAAACAAGCAAAAAAAGAAACGCAGAACAGCCATTACAGTTATTCTGCGTTTCTCATTATTTTCTATGCATAAACTCTATCTTCTTCCAGAAGCGTTGTCTTTCCATTCTTTACTTCCACAAGATTAACACAGCAGTTTGGCGGCACGGAGCCTCTCCAGAAATTCTCCGGATCAGGATCTACATTCTGAAGAAGAGCACGGACTGCACATCCATGAGAGGCAACAAGAATTGTTTTATCCGCAAGAGTCGGATCTGATGTTATTTCATCCCAGAAATCCTTTGTCCTGGCGATCACATCAAAAATATCCTCGCCCTTTTCCGGTCGTTTAAAATTTACCGGAGCACGGAAAAAAGTCTCGATCTGCGGATCGATATAATTGCCATCTGCATCTCTTACTTGATCACCCTCCAACACACCAAAATCGATCTCCTGGATCCGTTTATCCGGTATAATCGGAACATCACGTTTCCCCAGAACATATTCTGCTGTCTGTTTTGCCCTTGAGAGCGGACTTGTAAAACAGATATCAAACTTCACATTACGGAGAGCTTCTCCGGTTTTTTCTGCAAGAAGGATCCCTTCCTTCGCAAGAGGTACATCCGCTGCACCCTGAAGCTTTTTTAATTTATTCCACTCAGTCAGGCCATGTCTTACAATGTAGATCAGCATCAGCTTCTCAGCTCGATTCCAAGTCCGTTAAGACCATTCATGATCTTTTTCATTGCTGCGGAGATCTCGTTTTCACCAAGAGTCTTGTCATGGGCACGGAATACCAGAGAATAAGCCATGGATTTGAAACCTTTCTCAATCTGTGCGCCCTCGTAGATATCGAACAGCTGATAACTCTCAAGAATATTTCCGCCTCTCTGATCAAAAATCTCCTCGATCTGTCCTGCAAGAACTGCATGGGGAACTACAAGGCTCAGGTCACGAGTTACAGCCGGATATTTGGCAATTCCTGTATATTTGTGGTTGAAACCAGCAAATTCCAGAACATCCAGAATGTCGATCACTGCGATATATGCTTTTTCTCCGATAGAGTAATTATCTGCAACAGCCGGATGAACTTCACCTAAATATCCAACTACCTTACCCTCATAGATCATGTTAGCCTGTCTTCCCGGATGAAGGAATGGTTTTCCGCTGTTTGGATCGTAGGTAACCTTTTTCTTCATTCCGATCTTCTCGAAGAACTCCTCGCATACACCCTTCATATCAAAGAAATCGCCTTTTCCGTACATTCCAAGTGTAAACATGGTACGCTCATCCGGAAGCTCTGTAACCGGAAGGGACTTCGGAAGATAGATATTTCCAAGCTCGTAAAGACGAACATCTTTATTACGTCTGTTATAGTTTGTGGAAAGGGATGCCAGCATACCGTTCAGTGTGCTTGTACGCATGATACTGTAGTCCTCTCCAAGAGGATTGCTGATGGTGATGACTTTACGAAGATCACTGTCCTCAGGAATACAAAGCTTGTCAAATACCTTCGGGCTTTCGAAAGAATAGGACATTCCCTCTGAGAATCCGCAGTATTCTGCGATATCTCTTGCAACCTCCTGGATACGAAGCTTAAATGGCAGCTTACCTGTAGTAGCCTCTCCTGTAGGAAGTGTCATCGGGATCTTATCATAGCCATAGAATCTTGCAACCTCCTCTGCAACATCTGCGTTACAGTGGATATCCTGACGGAATGTCGGTGCAACGATCTCGTCTGTTTTTTCATCATAAGCCAGTTCTACACGTCCAAGATAATCGATCATCTCTTCTTTTGTAAGGCTGGTTCCAAGAAGCTTGTTGATCTTCTCAGGCTCAAATTTTACTCTGGATGGCTCTCTTGTCTCGCTGCAGACATCAACCATTCCGCCTACAACCTCACCTGCACCAAGTTCTTCCATCAGCTGGCATGCACGGTCAATTGCAGCCTGTGCATTGTTCGGGTCAAGACCCTTCTCAAATTTACCGGATGCATCTGTACGAAGTCCGATCCTCTTGGATGAAAGACGGATGCTGGTTCCATCGAAGCACGCTGCCTCAAAAAGAACAGTTTTTACATCGTCTGTGATCATGGAATTCTCTCCCCCCATGATACCTGCGATGCCGACAGCCTTCTCACCGTCACAGATCATCAGAACGTTCTCATCCATGATACGCTCCTGGCCATCCAGTGTGACGAATTTCTCATCTTTTCCTGCACGGCGTACAACGATCTCCTGATTTGCGATGGTATCCAGATCATATGCATGCATTGGCTGTCCAAACTCTTCCATTACATAGTTTGTGATATCAACCAGGTTGTTGATCGGGCGGATTCCATTGGAAGCCAGACATCTCTGCATCCACTTCGGGGACGGACCGATCTTGACATTTTTTACAACTCTTGCGCAGTAACGCGGGCAAAGCTCCGGATCCTCTACAGTAACCTTTACATAATCGGAAGCTTTCTCATCATTTTCCTTAACCTCTACAATCGGCGGGCAGAATTTCTTCTGGAAGGTTGCTGCTGCCTCTCTTGCGATTCCAAGAACACCGTAGCAGTCTACACGGTTAGAAGTGATCTCATACTCAAATACCACATCGTCAAGGCCAAGTGCCTTAACAGCGCTCTCACCCACAACTGCGTCCTCAGGGAAAATATAGATTCCGTATTCCGGTGCTTCCGGATACATTTCTCTGGTGCTTCCAAGTTCCTCGATAGAGCACATCATACCAAAGGACTCAACGCCACGGAGTTTGCCTTTTTTGATCTTGATCCCTCCGGGAGTCATTTTTCCATCATGGCCGCCTGCAACACGTCCGCCATCAAGAACAACCGGAACCTTATCTCCTTCTTTTACATTTGGAGCGCCTGTTACAATCTGCACACTCTCAGTTCCGATATTTACCTGGCAGATGATCAGCTTATCTGCATCCGGATGCTTCTCGATCTTATCGATCTGGCCGATCACGATCTTATCAAGATCTGCATCCAGCTCTGTAAAGCCCTCTACCTTTGTTCCTGTTAAGGTCATGGCATCTGTATATTCCTGTGCCGTTACATCCAGATCCGGCACATATGTTTTAATCCAAGATAATGAAGTATTCATTTTGGTTGTCCCTTCTTTTTTCTATATTTACTGTCAGACGGATACTCATGATCCGTGTTCACTGTTTTAGAACTGTTTCAGGAATCTGCTGTCGTTCTCATAGAGAAGACGCATATCATCGATCTCATATTTCAGAAGTGCGATACGTTCCAGACCTACACCAAAGGCAAATCCTGTATACTCATCCGGATCGATTCCGCACATACGGAGAACATTCGGATGAACCATACCACAGCCAAGGATTTCGATCCAGCCGGAACCTTTACAGAAACGGCAGCCTTTTCCGCCGCATTTGAAGCAGGAAACATCAACCTCAGCGCTCGGCTCTGTGAACGGGAAATGATGCGGACGGAATTTGGTCTTTGTCTCCGGTCCGAACAGCTCTTTTGCAAACTCCTGAAGGGTTCCCTTAAGATCTGCAAACGTAACATTCTTATCAATAACAAGGCCCTCGATCTGATGGAAGGAAGGTGAATGTGTTGCATCTACCTCGTCAGAACGGAATACACGGCCAGGTGCGATCATACGGATCGGAAGCTTGCCTTTTTCCATCTCACGCGCCTGCACCGGTGATGTCTGGGAACGGAGCAGAATGGAATCATTGATAAAGAATGTATCCTGCTCATCTCTTGCCGGATGATCCTCCGGAATATTCAGCTTTGTAAAGTTGTAGTCCGCATACTCAACCTCCGGACCTTCCACAACCTCATAGCCCATTCCGATGAAAATACGCTCAACTTCTTCCAGAGCGATAGTATTCGGATGGCGATGACCGATCTTCGCTTTCTTTGCAGGAAGTGTTACATCGATCACTTCTGCCTTCATTTTTTCCTCACGGACCTTCTCCTCGAAATCCTTTTTGGAGGCTTCCAGAAGTTCTTCGATCTTAGCTCTTGTCTCATTGACAAGCTGTCCAACCTTCGGACGCTCTTCCGGAGCAACATCCTTCATACCTTTTAAGATTGCAGTAAGCTCACCTTTTTTTCCAAGATATGCAACACGCACATCATTCAGCTTATCCAGGCCCTCGGATTCCTCGATCCGTTTTCTGGCATTTTCAGCCAGTTCCTGAAGTCTTTCTTTCATATCCATGGTCTATTTCTCCTTTAATTAAAATGATCAAATGATCCGCCGCCCACCCCGAAGATCCAGATATGGGCAATAAAAAAACCGTCCCTCATAAAAGGGACGGAATATCCGCGGTACCACCCAGTTTCCCATGAAAAGATCACGGGCACCTCTTGTCTGCTTAACGCGCAGCTTACGTCATCTCCTACTGTTACTTCAGAGAGGAAGCTCCGGTGGGAAATTCAAGAACCATCTGAACCCGGGGAAGCTTACAGCCGGTGACTTCCCTTCTCTGTGAGAAAATGATCCTCTATAAACACCTTCACAGCTTTTCTGTCTTTTAATACTATGCCACAAGGTCTGCCTTCTGTCAAGCGCAAAGTCAGGATTCTTTGGAACTGTTTTTTTCATTTTCTTTCTTGGAAAGAAGTGTTTTTACAGATCTCTGGGCCTTTCGGAATTCATTTTCGAAGTAGGCATTGATCTCCGCCCCGTAAAGAAGCAGGTTCATACACACATACAGCCACAGCATTACCATGATCAGCGCAGTCAGACTTCCGTACATATTTCCAAAACTCGGAAAAAATTCAAAATACAGGGAAAATCCATAGGAAAATATCATCCATGCCACTGCGATCATAAATGCACCCGGAAGCTGGCTTTTAAAGGTTGCCTTTCGGTTTGGAAGCACTTTATAAAGGACCAGAAACACTGCAAACAGCACGGCAAATACAAGCAATGTCCTGGCCCCTATAACCTTGGCCAGCAGCCTCCCGAGAATCGGAATGGTTCTCTGTGCAGCTACTTGGATTCGATTACCAAGAACCAGGACCAGAAGAGTGACAATGATTGCCAGCACAAACAACAGCATATAAAAAACCGAATAGATTCGGGTCATCAGCCAGTTTCGGGTTTCCTTTACATGATAAATGGTATTTAAGCCATTGGTGATCGCCTGCATTCCCTTTCCGGACGCCCAGAGCGCCATCAGCGCAGACAACGGCACGATGGCTGTACTTCTTTTGTATACTTCTACCACAATGCTCAGCACAAAGGTCTGCAGATTTCCGGGCACAAACCCGATGATGGCATCCCTGACAACATTATAGCTTAAGGGTGTATAACGGATCAGCGTTGTAAGAAACAGTATAAACGGGATAAAAGACATGATCAGAAAATACGCTGCCTGGGCCGCATATGCACTAACATGATCTCCGTTTGCCCTGCGCACAAATCCCAGCATGAGCTGGATTATATTTTTCTTTTCCTCGTCCATGCTGACCTCCCTCAGGTTTCTTTTTTCACCAGGAAAAACGTTCAAATCCGATCTTATCCTGGATTTCCGGAAAAAGCTTTACTTCCGGCTGCAGGCTCTTATGTTCACCTATCATCTTTTCCATCCATACCATATTATACCAACGGTTAAACTTATAGCCGCATCTGTGGAACTCTCCCACACGCTTATAGCCGAAATGCTTATGAAAATCCACACTGGCACTGGTCAGGTATTCATCTTCTTTTGGTGCAACTGCAATGCAGGCGTTCAGGTTCAGAATTCCCATCTCTGCAAGAAGACTCTCCAGGGCTCGATAGAGTCTGCCTCCTGCACCGCTGCCCCGCCGGTCATGCCTCACATAAATGGACATTTCCGCACACCAGCCATAAGCAGCCCTCGGATGAAACGCAGAACCATAGGCATATCCCAGGATCTCTCCGTTCTCTTCTGCCACAATATACGGATATTTCGCCTTTATATCATGGATCCGATGCGTAAACTCTTCTATGGAAGGTGTTTCGTATTCAAATGTGATCGCAGTTTTTTCTACGTAGTAGGAATAAATTTCCAAAAGTGTTGCTGCATCCTTCTCTTCTGCCACACGTATCTGCATTGCCTTCTCGCACCTCTTTTATTTCTGTTTGTCTGTTATTTCACAAAGAAACGGTAAACCGTTTCAGAGCTGTACTCTTCACCGGGAAGCAGGATCGGAGAATGGAAATCCTCTACATTGACTGCATTTGGCTCCACCTGTGTCTCCAGGCAGAATCCATAACGTTCATGATAAACATGACCGTTCTTTCCCTTCTCATCCTTAACAAAATTGCCTGCATAGAACTGCACACATGGGCAGTCGGAGGAAACCTCCATACCGATACCGGATTCCTTACAGTATGCAGTAGCGATCGAACGGACATTGCCCTTTGCATAATTATCGGTTACATAGTTATGGTCATAACCGCCTGTGAACTTCAGCTGTTCAAAATCCGCCTCAATGTCTCTGCCGATCGGTTTGGAAACATTGAAATCCATCGGCGTTCCCGCCACCGGTGCATATTCACCGGTAGGAATGGACTGGCTGTCTTTTACCGGAGTAAAATACTTCGCATGAATACATAGTTCCTGATCAAGCACATCTCCGCTGCCTTCTCCGTTCAGATTAAAATAAGAATGGTTGGTCATATTGGCAACGGTAGCTGCATCAGAGCGTCCTCTGTAAAAAATCTTCAGTTCGTTTTCCTCTGTGAATTCATATTTCACAACAATG
The DNA here is from genome assembly GCF_039062885.1 of Blautia sp. 2227st1_G12_2227SCRN_220401. Taxonomy (NCBI): domain Bacteria; kingdom Bacillati; phylum Bacillota; class Clostridia; order Lachnospirales; family Lachnospiraceae; genus Blautia; species Blautia sp. 2227st1_G12_2227SCRN_220401. The sequence continues at coordinate 15,775 of NZ_JBCLNI010000009.1, forward strand.
GAAAATTCTCCCGGAAATCCGTTCTCTCCATCCGGACTGATGCGGAAGAAATCCACGCTGTTCTTCTCCTGGGAAATTTCTTTTACTTCCCACAGCTTTTTCTCAAAACCATCCGGACCGCTGTGAAGATTGTTATGATTCTCATTCTCTGCAAGAACCACTTCTTTATCATCAATAAAAAATCTGGAATTCTCGATACGGTTTCCACTTCTTCCAATGCTCGCACCGAAAAAGCATCCATTAATCTCATATCCCCGGATATCGTCATATCCAAGGACCACATCCTTCAGATCTCCGTTCTTATCCGGAACACATATCTTCACCAGGATCGCACCATACTGAAGCACTTCCGCATAGGCACCTTTTTTATTCTCAAGATGATAGATTTTTACTTCTTCTCCTGTAGGAAGTGCCCCAAATTTCCTTTCAGAAACACTCATGTTTTAATTCCTCCCATATATGAAAAAAGAGCCACTAACCGGCTCTATGTCTTTAACCGATTAATCCCGGGATGCCGTTCCCTTATTTTTGACGCCTAGCAGATGCTAGGTGGGTATCCTCAACAGTGTCTTCTGCCTACCACGACGTGAGGTCTGACATCCAACCTGCGATTTTGGATTCCCAAAATGTCAATGTAGGTTCAAAAAGAAAAGGGGGATCGAACATTCCAGGATTCGGTTTTCGTTGTTTTTATTATAAACCAGTATTTGTGCTTTTTCAACATAAAATACATTTTCTTACTGATTTTATTATCAATTATTATTTGATCTTAAGGATATCCTTTACTGCTGCCGGCATATCCACTGCATCTACCACCCTGTCATGAAGAACCGGGGCAGTACGGATTTCTTCAACTGCACGTGGAACAGGTACTCCGGAAAGCGCACTTAATGCGTCTACAAGGCCAAAATCATCCAGATCTTTATGATCCTCACCAAGTGCTTCCATAACACTTCTTGTGAATTTATACGGACTTGCAGTAGAGGCGATCACTGTCGGAAGATGATCCGCTGTCTCACTTACATACTTCTTATATACGCCGGCTGCAACTGCAGTATGCGTATCGATTACATAATTGCTGTTTTTGTAGATATCACTGATGGCCTGTGCAGTCTCATCTTCACTACAGAAATTACCATAAAAATCAATAAGCTGTGCTTTCATATCGTCAGTAATGGTATATTCGCCGCCCTCACTTAAGGATTTCATAAGCTCTGCACATTTTTCAGCATTTTCTCCGGTAAGACGATAGATCAGTCTTTCCAGATTGCTGGAGATCAGGATATCCATGGAAGGAGATGTCGTAAGGATGAAATCTCTCTTTCTGTCATAGGTTCCTGTGCGGAAGAAATCATAAAGAACACGGTTCTCATTCGATGCACAGATCAGCTTGTGGATCGGAAGTCCCATCTGTTTCGCATAGTATGCAGCAAGGATATTTCCGAAGTTTCCGGTAGGAACTACCACATTGATCTCCTGTCCGTCTTTGATTCTGCCGTCGCGTACCAGTGATGCGTAGGCATATACATAATATACGATCTGAGGAACAAGACGACCGATGTTGATAGAGTTTGCAGAAGAAAACTGGAAGCCTGCCTGATCCAGCTCTGCTGCCAGCTCATGATCATTGAACATCTTCTTAACTGCAGTCTGGGCATCATCAAAGTTACCGGTAATACCTACCACATAAGTGTTGGCACCCTTCTGAGTTACCATCTGTTTCTCCTGGATCGGGCTGACACCATGCTTCGGATAAAATACAATGATCTTCGTTCCCGGCACATCTGCAAAGCCTGCCATGGCAGCTTTACCGGTATCTCCTGATGTTGCGGTAAGGATCACGATCTCATTCTTAACATTATTCTTCTTCGCTGCAGTTGTCATCAGATGCGGAAGAATGGAAAGTGCCATATCCTTAAATGCAATGGTCGCGCCATGGAACAGTTCCAGGAAATATGCCCCATCCGCTTCATGAAGCGGCGCGATCTTTTCTGTATCAAATTTGCTGTCGTATGCTTTGTTGATACAGTTCTTAAGCTCATCCTCGGTAAAATCTGTAAGGAAACGGCTCATTACCTCATATGCTGTCTCCTGGTAGGTCATCTGTGCCAGCTTGTCCATTGGTACATCCAGCTGTGGAATGCTTTCAGGCACGAACAGTCCGCCGTCCTCAGAAAGGCCCTTAAGTATGGCCATAGACGCTGTAACTGCCTGCTCTTTTCCTCTGGTGCTCTTGTACAATACCTGCATTGGTGTTCCGCCTTTCTATTGTAAGATATTCGTTTTCTTTTCAACGTTATCACATTATAGCATGGAATTATGGAAAATGCCACCACTTTTAAAAAAGAATCTGTCTTGCCAAATCCCACCCTGTGATCAGACAGATATTCACAGCTTTCGGATAAAAAGAAACCGCCGGTCTGTTTCTGCCGGCGGTTGGTTCCTTCTGTACTGCATCAGTTCTTCCTATTTATATGTATAAAATTCATGGACCCCGTATTTAAAGAGCCTCTTCAGGTCCTTTTCAAACCATTTCACATTATGTTCCTCTGCTGCAGATTTCTGGATAAAGAACAGTGCACCTTCAGAATAATCCGTACCCTTCAGCGCCTGCTTGACCGCTTCCCTTGTTTCATCGGAAACTGCAACTTCATTGATCCTGCCATCATAGGTCGGTGAAAACTGCGGAACGCCGTCACTGTTATCCCAGACAACCTCTGTCACCGTATTCGGAAAATCTTCGCTTTTTACACGGTTCATGATGACGTTAGCCACCAGAACACGGCCCTTGATATCTTCACTTCCTGCTTCTGCCTCCACGATCCTCAGAAGTGTATCATAGTCTTCATCTGACATCAGTGTGGGATTTTCTGCCAGTGTGATCGACCTTGCATCAAGTTCATTTACTTTGTTTTCCATAGAGGAGCTTACATTAAGATCTGCAGCAGTATTGGTTACTTTCTGTACTCTCTGGCCTACGATCACCTGCTCACAGGAGCTTCCGATCCTTGTAACCGTGCTTCCGGATAATGGTGTATCCGTAACTCCTGAAACCACACCTGCGATCCCGGTAGGAACAGCAACCTCTTCATAGGGAGAGCCCTCTCCTCCATCCGAAGCTGCATAAACCCTGCCTCCTTCACTTTCTGCAAATGTCCTTGTCCCCAGAGAAATAACCATCGCCAAAACTGCACATAATGTCAGCACTGCAAAACTGCGCGCGGAATTTCCTCTGGTTTTTCCATTTCTACGTTCATCCTGCACTCCGTCAGCCTCGCGTAAATCTTTCTCAACTTTCATAATCTCATTCCTTGCGTTTCATTTTCTGTAACAGCCCATAATCCTCCGATGCGACATCACAGCCCCCATTATCATCGCTTCCCGGATAAATACGGATCATTACGATTTCCTTTACATGTTTGTAACATTTTTGTAATGTATGGGAAAATTATATTTAATAATATTGAATATGTCAAGCTTTTTCCCGTATTTAACGCTTCAACGGCGGTATTTGTGTTTTATCCACACCTTATCCACATGTATTCCACATAAAATCCACATAAAATCGCAGAGTTATCCACACTCATGCCGTATTTCATTTCAGAAAAAAAAGGCAGATAGCGTCTCCATCTCCGTCCAATGTTGTACACCCACTTTCCGGAAATCGTACTTCTATCTGCCTGTTTATCCTTTTTCAGAACAGTTTTTTCTTCTGTTATTTACAGATTTGATTATAATATTTTGTTTTCAACCAGTCAAGGATTTTTGCTCGACCAGATCCGACACCTTATGCAAAACGGCACAGGGCCTGCACGAAAAGTGTCGCATAAACACACAGATCGATACTCCAGGCTCCCAGAAACAGTCCCCATGGTGTTTCCCCGGCTCCTTCGGCAAACCGTTTGGGCTTCAGCGCAAGGATCAGCGGAAAAAGAAGCGGCAGAAAATACCGTCCCTGCACGCCCAGGATCTTATCGTAGCCATAGGCTGTCCACTGTCCATATAACGTTACAAAGATCAGCGCAAATACCAGGAGACTGACTCCTCCCAGAATGCCCTTTGCCGGAAGATCCAGACGGATTCCCGACATATCATCATTCCCGGAAACCTGAAGGACCAGGATCAAAAGATATCCCATTGCCAGCAGGGCACAGACAGGAATGTTCAGCCATCCAAGATTACTTCCTATCATTTCTGTAAGATAGGTCACACCAAAATTATCCAGGCTCCGCACAAAAGTCAGGACAAAGGCAGCCGGATCCTTCAGGATCCCCACAAGCTGTGCAGCTGTATCCACACCCGGCTGTGACTCACAGAGATATCGGGACGCAATGACCAGCCAGCCCAAACTTAAGATCAGGATCACAGCTCCTGCACAGACCACATGAAACCAGTAATTTTTTCTGCTTTTAAACCGTTCTTTCGGGATCAAGAACAGGAGCAGGCAAAACGGCATGTAAACCACTTTGCAAAGACACAGGAATCCGGTCAGCACGTACATCCATATCAGCTGTCTTCTACTCATCACTTCTTTTTGTTTATATCGCATAGCCAGTACAAAGGCAGCCAGAGCAACCGTCAGAGCCAGGGCCAGGGCATCTGCTGACATGGAATTTGCTGACTGGATATTCACAGGTACCAGCCCCAGAAGTACGAGGAAATTTTTCCCAACAGGCGTCAGACGAATGGCAAAGAAAAAGAGCAGTCCAAACATAAGCATATTGGCGATCCTTCCCGCATAGGCAAGAACCATCGGCCGGTCCGTAAACAGATCTGCAATGCGGATCCCTACTGCCTGGGGAAGATACGAAGTAGGTGCATACAAAGCTGTATTTCCAAATCCGTAAAACTGTGTTTTTTCCCGGTCGATACGCTGATCTGCATTCTCTCCGATATCCCATAATGATACATGATCCTTGGCGGAAAATTCCGGAACCAGACCACTGTTAAACGTCCTTCCATATGAGAATAAGTCGTTTCCTCCGTTGCCTTCCGACGTCAGATATCCTCTGGAAACCTCATAGCTTCTCAGATAATGGCTGTACTCATCCGGCGAATTAAAGGCCGGAACCGCCGCCAGCGTACAGATACTCATAAAAATATAAACAACGGCAAACACCACTTCTGCCCGGAGCTGTCTGCGTTTCAAAAATGCAAAGATCACCAGCATCACAGCTGCCGCCGCTCCAATCACCAGAAACACCAGTGATTTTGGAAATGGCCTGGAAATGATCCGATAGGCAAGTGTCTGTGTATCATCCTTCAGGCTCACCAGCCCTGCAGCCACTCCGGTATCCCCTTTTGCGCCATCTAAAACGATCCGGAATTTCTGCCCCTTACATTCCGTAAGCTTCTGGTCAAGCCGGAAATACGTGGTATCCCCCGACGATATGGTCAGTCTGCTGGCCTGCCAGCTCTGGATCTCCCTTTCATTCTGATACAGCGTTATCTGAAACGTTCCAGCAACCGATGCACTCTCTGTAGAAAGAAAAAGCTCCACACCGGACAGACGGTTCGTTTTGCAGGTAAACTCCTCTTCAAAGCTTCCTCCCGCACCGATCATAGACCAAGTATCCGGTCTTGCCTGCTGCTTTACATTTCCGAGGATCTCCGAATCACTAAGCAGATATGCGGAAAAGATCAGGATCATTCCCCATATCAGCAGATATTTCAGAGCGTTTTTCAGCTCTGCAGACAGGCTGTATGAGATCCTGTTTTTTTTCTTATTTTTCATAATACCCCTCTTACTCACTGTTATTTTCACATTCCGCACTATTATAACATCTGCACGGCAAAAAAAGAAGCTGCGTTTTATGGCAGCTTCTCATTTTTTGTAAACCTATCCGGAACCGGATGCTTATCGATTGTTGATCGCAGTTACCAGTGCATCAATAGAGGCACGGATAATATCCTGATCAACACCCGCTCCCCAGGCAAGCGTTCCATCCGGTTTACGGATTCCCACATAAGCGATAGCCTTGGAGGAAGAACTCTGCTCCAGAGCATGCTCCTGATAAGTCTCCAGTGTGTATTTCAGTTCGTAAGCTTTCTTCAGTGCATTGCTTACCGCATCCAGACGACCATTTCCGGAAGCCTCTGTAACGATGGTTTTTCCACGGAATGTAGAAGTAACCCGTGTTACGATGCCGTCTTCCTTCTGCTGGAAATGAACCTCATTGATGCTGTATGGTTCAACCACATTTTCGAAGGTAGATTTGAACAGACTGAAGATCTCGTCCGGATGAAGCTCTTTGTGCTTGTGATCGGACACTGCTTTGGCTGCATAGCCCATAGCCTCGCGCATTTTCGGAGGAAGGTTCAGGCCAAACTTTGTCTCCAGTATATAGCCTACACCGCCCTTTCCGGACTGGCTGTTGATACGGATAACATCTGCATCGTAGTTTCTTCCCACATCTGTCGGATCGATCGGCAGATACGGAACAGTCCAGTGCTCCAGATCTCCGTTCTCTCTCCAGTGCATACCCTTTGCGATGGCATCCTGATGAGATCCGGAAAATGCAGCAAATACAAGAGCTCCACTGTACGGACTTCTTTCATAGATCTGCATTCCGGTACATTTCTCATAAACCTCACAAATATGCGGCATATCAGAAAAATCAATCTTCGGGTCCACACCCTGGGAATACATATTCATACCAAGCGTTACAATATCCACATTACCGGTACGCTCACCATTTCCGAACAAAGTTCCCTCAATTCGGTCAGCACCTGCAAGAAGACCCATCTCGGAGTCTGCAACGCCACATCCACGGTCATTGTGCGGATGAAGAGAAACGATCACGTTTTCACGGTATTTCAGATTATCACACATGTATTCCACCTGACTTGCATACACATGCGGCATAGAATGCTCAACCGTAACAGGCAGATTGATGATCGCTTTGTTATCTGCAGTAGGCTGCCATACATCCAGAACCGCATTGCACACCTCCAGTGCATACTCCGGCTCTGTTCCCGTAAAGCTCTCCGGGCTGTACTCAAACTGAAAATTGCCTTCTGTCTCATCAGCCAGTTTTTTCAAAAGTGCAGCGCCATCTACTGCGATCTTCAGGATCTCCTCTTTTGATTTTTTGAATACCTGCTCTCTCTGAGATACGGATGTGGAATTGTATACATGAACGATCGCTTTTGGGGCGCCTTTAACAGCTTCAAAAGTCTTACGGATGATATGCTCTCTTGCCTGAGTCAGCACCTGGATCGTTACATCCTTCGGGATCAGATCCTGTTCGATCAGCGTACGGAGAAACTCATACTCTGTCTCAGAAGCAGCCGGAAATCCAACCTCGATCTCTTTAAAACCAATCTTTACAAGAAGCTTGAAAAATTCCACTTTCTGCTCCAGGCTCATCGGGATCACAAGTGCCTGATTTCCGTCACGAAGGTCTACAGAGCACCAGATCGGGGCCTTATCCACATATTCTTTCTCCGCCCATTTCATACATTTCACCGGCGGCATGTAATACTGACGTTTGTACTTGGATGGTGTCATCATTTTGTTTTCCTCCACTTTCTGTTTCCATTAAAATTTCTCTTTGGTTTCTGTTTTTGATATAAAGACATAAAAAAAATCTTCCGACTCTGCAGATTCTGCAAGAGACGAAAGACAACTGCTGTCCTACGCGGTACCACTCTTATTTCATGAATAAAAATTCACACACTTGACAGATACGGAATGTATATACATCCTTATATCCTCTCCGGATAACGGCGGACACCGTCTGCGTCTACTCTCTTATATAATATATAAAGATTTCAGGCAGATGCTCCGAGGCGAGTTCCACAAATCCCTTCCGCTGCTTCTCACCGGCCAGCAGCTCTCTGTGCTCCGTTCTCTTGTGTACTATTCCTCATCTATGCATTTTCTTTTTGAAACTGGTATTAGGTTAACACGTTATGGAAGATTTGTCAATGAAATTTTAACGATGCACCGTGCAAAAAGTTACTGTTCACTCCGTTCTCAGCAACACGCTTCGCGATGCACAGAATTTATGCTAATCGCATAAATTCGCGCGGTATGTCTCGGGTTTTCTGTGACCTTCGCTCACAAAAAACACCTCGCGGAATATTACCAGTGAACAGTAACTACAAAAATTTCAAAGTATCACTCTCGAACAGCAATCCGGGCTGATCCGTTTCTCTGTCTTCCTGCTATCTGCGGCAGACATTATTCGGCTCCCCGCCTGACTGAAAGCTGATGACCAATCCAGTACACAGCCCCGCCAATACCTCCTCCAAGAGTATTATATGTCAGATCAGAAACCTGGAACGTCCCAAGCCTCAGGAAAAGCTGCAGAAGTTCAATGGACAGTGAGAATACAAAGGTAATCTTAAGTCCGGTCCACACAATATTCAAGAATGTTGTTTTTTTCAATATTTTCTTTCCTGCGGTCCAGAACAGCAGGATCGTGAACGGAATGAACAGCATCAGATTCTCAATACACTCAGTTGTGAGATATCTGGTACCATCCTCTCCATATTTCCAGATCCACCAGTTCGCCATCACATCCGAAAGGGGATTCATCCACATATCCCGGTTCAGCAGCGTGCGAAACAAGATCATGGTTGTATAAAAGGTCAGAAAAAACAGCTTCCGAAAAAAAGCATTTCCTCTGAAATACTGCCACCACACGGAAAAAGCTCCCCTGATTCCCCTTCCACCTGTCTCATTATGGTAGGCAAAGAGATAAAAAAACAGTACCATCACAGACAGGATCACAGAAAACCAAAATGGCTGGTACAAAGCTGTCAGTACACTTGTAATAATACTTGATATGATGTCTTTCATTATAAGTCCTTTCACATAAGCCAGACAGTCGACCATTCTTCTGTCCGGCAGCTCTGTCATTATTCCTACCTATATTACTACACTCTTCCCACAAATGCCAGAAAAAGATATCTCTCACCGCTCTGTCAATCGACCTGCATATCGTTTTTATATTCCTGAAAATGTGAGGGTCATGCGGATATTCGCAATTGAAGCAGGGGACTTACTTGATTCGGCTAAACTGCAATATTTTTTTATTTTTAACAAATTTTTGTTATATTTTACCAGCAAAACATGCTATAGTTCATAGTAAGAAAAACATTTCGGAGGTATTTTTAATGAAACGTGATCTGAAAAAAATCGTAAGCCAGATGACACTGGAAGAAAAAGCCGGCATGTGCTCAGGTCTTGATTTCTGGCATCTGAAACATGTGGAACGCTTGGGAATCCCGGAAGTAATGGTCAGCGACGGCCCTCACGGACTTCGTAAGCAGGATGACAAGGGCGATCATCTTGGAATGAATGACAGCATCAAAGCCGTCTGCTTCCCGCCGGCCGCTTTAAGCGCCTGCTCCTTTGACCGCAAGCTGATGGAAGAAATGGGCAAAACCATCGGAAAAGAAGCTCAGGCCAACGATGTATCCATAGTTCTCGGACCGGCCGTAAACATCAAACGTTCTCCTCTCTGTGGAAGAAACTTCGAATATTATTCCGAGGATCCTTATCTTGCAGGTGAGATCGCAGCCGCTTTTATAAACGGAGTACAGTCCCAGCATGTAGGAACCTCTATCAAGCACTTTGCAGTAAACAACCAGGAATATCACCGCATGAGCAATTCTTCCGAGGCTGATGAACGCACTTTACGTGAGATCTATTTCCCTGCATTCGAAACCGCAGTAAAAAAAGCTCAGCCATACACCTTCATGTGCTCCTACAACCAGATCAACGGCACTTTCGCATCTGAGAATAAATGGCTTCTCACAGATGTTCTCCGCGGCGACTGGGGCTTCAAGGGCTATGTAATGTCCGACTGGGGTGCAGTCAATGACCGCGTCAAAGGTCTTGAGGCAGGTCTTGAGCTGGAAATGCCTTCCTCCAATGGGGTCAACGATGCCCTCATCGTACAGGCCGTAAAAGACGGTTCCCTCAAGGAAGACATTCTTGACCAGGCTGTTGAACGCATTCTACGCATAATTTTTGAATATGCAGACAACCGGGCACCGCAGGAATTCACCATGGAAAAAGACCATGAAGAAGCACGCCACATTGCCGAAGAATCTATGGTTCTTCTGAAAAACGATGAGCAGATCCTCCCTCTGAAAGCATCCGAGAAAATTGCTTTCATCGGTGGTTTTGCAAAGAAGCCTCGTTTCCAGGGCGGCGGAAGCTCTCATATCAACTGCTTCAAGATCACAAACGCACTGGATTCCGTTCCTTCCGATGCACAGGTTACTTATGCAGAAGGTTTTCCTGCAGACAAAAATCTCTACGATGACGCACTTGCAGCTGAAGCGATCAAAACTGCTGCCGCCGCTGACAAGGTTGTGATCTTCGCCGGACTTCCGGACAGCTTTGAATCTGAAGGATACGACCGTTCCCACATGAGGCTTCCTGAATGCCAGAATCGTCTCATTGCTGAGATCCTTAAAGTACAGCCGAATACCGTGATTGTCCTCCACAACGGTTCCCCCGTGGAGATGCCATGGCTCAATGATATAAAAGGCCTTCTGGAAGCATACCTCGGTGGTCAGGCAGGCGGTACCGCTGTCGCAAACATCCTTTACGGAAAAGTAAATCCAAGCGGCAAGCTTGCCGAGACAATACCGCTCAAGCTCTCCGACAATCCATCTTACCTGAACTTCGGCGGCGGTGAAAAGGTTGAATACCGTGAAGGCGTATTCGTAGGCTATCGCTACTACGATACAAAAGAGATGGGTGTAGCATATCCGTTTGGCTATGGACTCTCCTACACTACCTTTGCCTGCAGCGACCTGAAGATCTCCAATGAAAATCCTACAGACAAAGACACCATCACCGTTTTGGTTGATGTAACAAACACAGGAAATATGGCAGGAAAAGAAGTCGTACAGCTCTATGTCAAAGACTGTACCAGTTCCGCAATCCGCCCGGAAAAAGAGCTCAAGGGCTTCGAAAAGGTTTTCCTGAATCCAGGCGAAACCAAAACAGTAACCATGGAGCTGGACAAGAGAAGCTTCGCATGGTACAATACAGAGCTTCACGACTGGTTCGCAGCCAGCGGCGAATATAAGCTCCTTGTCGGTACCTCTTCCAGAGATATCCATCTTGAAGGCAGGATCCATCTGAACAGCAGCCAGGAGCTTCCGATGCATGTTCATATGAACACCACCCTGGGCGAACTGTTCCGCAACCCGAAAACAAGCGAAACAGCAAAAGAACTGACAGCAAAATATATCTCAGCCATGAACGTTGGTGAAGAGTCCTCTTCTGAAGCCGTTTCCGAAGCTATCACTGAAGAAATGACAGAAGCCATGACCGACTCCATGCCATTACGTGCGCTGGTAAGCTTCGGCGGATATTCCAGAGAAGAACTTACAGAAATTATTGAAAAATTAAATAAACTGGTATAATTTCACAGGACATCCTCCGCCGAACGAATTATACTTACATAAAAAGCTGCATAAAACGGCACAAAAAGCGACATAATTGGACCGCTATGGCAGTTTCAGATCGCTTGACAAGCATTAAAGCGGATGTTATCATTACATATGGTTCAAAATCTTGGATCAAACAACAGAATAATCCGAAAAAATTACTGTCGCTTAATCTAACATTAAGCGGCAGTTTTCACATTCTCTTCATTTTCCTTTCACACAATGCACACATTTTTTTACTATATTATTAACTGTAGATAGCAAATGCTAAACAATCTTTTTCTTTTTCATACTTTTTTGCCGGGAGTCCGCACAACTCCCGGCCTCCTTTTTTTATTCTTCAGGTAGTTCGCCTGCATTTTCTATTATTATTAAAGATATAAAAATATGTCTTGTTTTTTCTTATTATATATATTATACTAGTCAAGAACTTATTGTTCCTGTCCATTTTGTTCTTTGATAATTTCATAGACTTCATACTCGAAACATGATACAATATCCGCACAGAGAAATATGCGGTACAATTTTTATAGGAGGATGCGCATATGCTAGATCAGAAAGATTTGGAATTATTAGCCGGTATGATAAACCCGATCAATGTCCAGCTGGGCAATATAAATAACCGATTAGATGGTATCGACGCCAGACTGGATGCAGTGGATACTCGTCTCGACGGTATTGACGCTCGTCTCGATGCTATGGATGTTCGTCTCGACGGTATCGACGCTCGTCTCGATGCTATGGATGTTCGTTTTGACGGTATCGACGCTCGTCTTGATGCTATGGATGTTCGTTTTGATGAAATAGATGCCCGCTTCAACCGGGTAGAAAACAGACTTGAAATGATCGATCTGAAATGTGATACCAACAGAAAACGCCTGGACGACCTTTCACTGGATGTTAAGCTTGCAGAACGGAATATCCGAAAAGATATCAAAAATTTACAGGACACAACAGAAACTCTTGTCGTTGTACTTCAGGGAAGAGGTATTTTACCTGACCCAGGTAACACAATACAGACAGCCTGATCATATTATGTAAAGAGTGTGAAGCCTATGAAAGTATCAAGGGATCACACTCTTTATTATCATCCATACAACCATCTTTCTCCTCAAAAAATGGTTGCATTTACAATTCGTTTATGTTATAGTTATATGCGTTGCGGGGTATGGCGTAGCTTGGTAGCGCGCACGGCTGGGGGCCGTGAGGTCGCAGGTTCAAATCCTGTTGCCCCGATATTTCTAACAAATTCAAGGATTTCCGAGGTCTGATGACTTCGGATTTTTTTATTACCTTTATTACCTTACTATTTTTCGAAAGGAAGGTTTTGCATGCAGGATAATCTGTCTCTTTATCATATTTTTTATACGGTAGCACGTACCGGCAGTATCTCCCACAGTTCCCGGGACCTTTATATCAGCCAGCCTGCTATCAGCAAAGCGATCCAGAAGCTGGAGCAGAATCTGGATACCGTTCTTTTTAAACGCAGTTCCCGGGGTGTCACTCTGACTCCGGACGGTGAGCTTCTTTTTGAAAAAGTAAAAGAAGCTCTTTCACTTCTGGATGAAGGAGAAAATTCCATTCGCCATAACCGTTCCCGGGACATTCCAAAGCTGCGTCTGGGCGCCAGTTCTACTCTTACCAGATATGTACTGCTCTCCCACCTGGAAAACTATATTGCACGTTTTCCTCATGTACGTATCACAATTTCCTGCCAGTCTACTTATCAGACGCTGCAGCTTCTGGATGAGGAAAAAATCGATCTGGGACTCATCGGACGGCCGCAGAAGCTTCGGGGATATTATTTTCAGCCTCTTTTGAAAATCCAGGATACCTTTGTCTGTACACAGCAGTATCTGGAAAATCAGAAAAAGCTCTATCCGGATGAACCTCTGATCCAGGCAGCAACTTTCATGATGCTGGACGAGGACAATATTACACGTCAGACCGTGAACACTCAGCTGAAAGAACATCATGTGGAATTAAGCCATATTCTGGAAGTAACAACTATGGATCTTCTGATCCAGTTTGCGGAAATTGGTCTTGGGATTGCATGTGTGATCCGTGATTTTGTAAAAAAAGAGCTGGAAAAAGGAACGCTGGTGGAAGTACCGGTAGGATTTTCTTTTCCGCTGCGTGAGATCGGGTTTGTATGCAGACAGAAAGATGCTGATTCGGCTTTGATCGCGCCATTTTTTGATGATGAAACAGAGCATCCGGATAAATAAAGGAATGTAAAAAAATTCCCATCTGATCATTGCGACCAGATGGGAATTTTAAATTTCAAAAAAGTTTCCTACCACTGTATTACGTGTGTGACTTTTTTGACTCAAACTTCGCTGCGCTTCGTTCGAGTAGCGCAAAATTTATTGCACCTGCAATAAATTTTGCTTAGTTATTAATAAGCTTATCCTCGCCGTTCCAGCTGTAGAGTTTACGGATCTCCTCGCCGACTTTCTCAGACTGATGCTCAGAAGCTAATTTTCTCATAGCCTTGAAGTGTACCTGTGCACCTGCATCGGACATGTCGAGTAAGAACTCTTTTGCAAATGTACCATCCTGGATATCGGAAAGAACTTTCTTCATTGCTTTCTTTGTATCCTCTGTGATGATCTTCGGTCCTGTGATGTAATCGCCATACTCAGCTGTATTGGAGATAGAATATCTCATTCCGGCGAATCCTGACTGATAGATCAGGTCAACGATCAGTTTCATCTCATGGATACACTCGAAGTATGCGTTTCTTGGGTCATAACCAGCTTCAACAAGTGTCTCGAAACCAGCCTGCATAAGTGCGCAAACACCACCGCAAAGTACAGCCTGCTCACCGAAGAGGTCTGTCTCTGTCTCTGTACGGAATGTTGTCTCAAGAACACCAGCTCTTGCTCCGCCGATTCCAAGTGCATATGCAAGTGCGATATCCTGAGCTTTACCTGTAGCATCCTGCTCTACAGCGATCAGACAAGGAACACCTTTACCAGCCTGATACTCGCTTCTTACTGTGTGTCCAGGTCCTTTCGGCGCGATCATTGTAACATCAACATATGCTGGTGGTTTGATGCATCCGAAATGAATGTTGAAGCCATGAGCGAACATAAGCATGTTGCCTTCCTCAAGGTTCGGCTCGATATCCTTCTTGTAAAGTGCAGCCTGTTTCTCATCGTTGATCAGGATCATGATGATATCTGCTTTCTTAGCTGCTTCAGCAGATGTATATACCTCGAAGCCCTGCTCCTCAGCTTTTTTCCAAGATTTGCTTCCTTTGTAAAGACCGATGATTACATTACATCCGGACTCTTTAAGGTTCAGTGCATGTGCATGTCCCTGGCTTCCGTATCCAATAATCGCAATTGTCTTACCATCTAATAATCCAAGATTACAGTCTTCCTGGTAAAAAATCTTATTTGCCATTTTACTTTCCTCCTCTGATGTTTACAACATCTTCTTCATAAAAATTATTTATCGTTAAGAGAGTAGCTGCTCTCCTAGCAAACATATGTAAAAAATTTACAGGTAACGGACATCGTCACTGCCTCGTGACAGACCTGTGATTCCCGTTCTTGCAAGCTCAAGGATCTCATAGTCAGCCATCAGCTCCACAAACGCCTGCAGCTTGTTCTGGCTTCCGGTCATCTCCATAATAAGAGAATCCTTACTTACATCCACCACCTTGGCACGGAAGATATCTGCAACAGAAAGAGCTCCCTGTCTCTGTTCCGGCTTCACAGCAACCTTGACGAGCATCAGCTCACGGGCAACGCTGTCGTCCTGTTCAAGGACCTTAACATCCCGTACATCTTCCTGCTTCGCCAGCTGCTTAGTGATCTGCTGGAGCATCTGATCATCTCCCTCACATACAACTGTCATACGGGAATATCTCTGATCTGCAGTCACTCCTGCGGTAATGCTGTCAATATTATATCCACGGCGGCTGAAAAGACCAGCCACACGGCTAAGGACTCCGGAGGTATTATCCACAAGGATGGATAGTATTCTCTTTTCCATAATACACCTGCTTTCAACACTTTTATGTATAGAAAACCGACTTCGTCAGTTAACGCTTTAATCTAATAAACCCTTGCTTTCTTACCATTATAACAACTTCGAAAATTTTGTCAATCAAAATTTCCTGCAAAATTCCTTCAGGATGATAAGAAATGTTTTTATCCTCAGATCAGATATTTTTTCTTAAGCTCCTCGGATGCCTTTGGTGTCAGATAAAGTTTTTTCCGAAGGAATCTTTCAATTCCTCCGTTTTCTTTTTCGATGACATCAAAAACTGTATTGATATAGGACTCCTTCACCTGATAGAAGGCTTTCAGATCTGCAAGCTTCCGGCTGTTTTCCGGCCGGTCTGCCCGGTAAAGCCTGCGCATATATTTCAGTTCATCTTCCAGACATGGATTTGACCGCATATAATCCCTTCGTATCGTTTCCTTAGGTACACCCAAAGCAAAGAGCAAAAGTGCTGTTCCGACTCCTGTCCGGTCTTCTCCTGTGGCACTGTGAAAAACAACAGCTCCATTCTTTACATGAAGCAGGACATCTAGAAAACGTGCATACTGCTTCAGAGAATACTCATCCGTAACGAAATTCCGGTACCAGTCCTGCATATACCGGTCTACATCACCATAGCAGGACATCACATGTTCAAAAAAGCTGTTTCCACTGCTGTCCTCATCCCGGATTGGAATGTGATAATACTCCACTCCTGCCATGATATCATCCGGTTTTTTCTTTACTTCTGCAGCTGACCTGAAATCAATCACTGTTTTTACATTATATTCTTCTGAAAGGATCCGGTTGTCTGCAGCAGAAGCATGATAGATTTCTCCGCTGCGCAAAAGCTTTCTGGGAAGAATATGCGAACCGTCTACTGTCATCAATGCACCCAGATCTCTTGTATTCGGAAGATTCTGAAGCGGAAGCCTGCTTCCTTTTGGAAAACCAACCGCAAGATCCGGATTCAGTACTTTAAGAAGCTGAAGGCAATCCTGTACCTCCTGCTCTGTCATATCAAATTTATAACGCTTCTGACGTCTGGTTATGATCACCAGATAATTAATGATCAGCTGCTTTTCACCGGTTTTATCTGTTCCCTCACGGCGCATGTACGCCCAGAGAATATCTTTACACGGAAGACTGTTGAGCATCATATGTCTGGTAAACACAAAAAAGCCATCTTCGATCCGTATTTTTCCGTATCTCATTTTCTTTCCTTTCTCCTTCTCAACCCCTGTGCTGCTTTCTTCGCAACACTTTTTATCATACCAGAAATCTCAAGTCCCGTATACCTCGTTTGACAATTTTCGTAGTTTGGATATAATAAACAGAGAAATTTTACCACAGGGAGGCTTTCTTTTATGGACAATCTTATTTTCTGTCTGAATGTTACCGTGCCCATCTTTCTTACACTGCTCCTGGGATATTTTTTCCGGAGGATCGGACTGTTTGATGAAACATTTGTCAATCGTATGAACAAATTTGTGTTTGTCATCCCCCTGCCTGTGCTTCTGTTTCAGGACATCGCTAAAATCGATATCTATGAGGCCTGGGATCCCAAGATGGTTCTTTTCTGTTTTGCGATCACATCTCTCAGTATTATGATCTCCGTGCTCCTGTCCCGTTTTCTCCACCCTTCCGATATCCGGGGCGAGTTTATCCAGGCATCCTACCGCAGCAGCGCAGCGATCCTTGGTATCGCCATTATCCAGAACCTTTACGGAAATGCAGGTATGGCACCACTGATGATCATTGCCAGCGTCCCTCTTTACAATGTAATGGCTGTTGTAGTTCTCTCTGTCTTTAAACCAGGTCAGGGAAAAATAGATGGTACCGTTCTGAAGCGCACTTTAAAGGGAATTGTCACCAATCCCATCATTCTCGGCATTGCAGCCGGTACACTCTGGTCCCTTCTTCGTCTTCCATTTCCGAAGATCCTGGACTCTACGGCAGGCAATCTTGCAAAAACCGCCACTCCTCTTGGCCTCATGGCTATGGGCGGATCTCTGCACTTCGGAAAAGCCTTTTCCCGGCTGAAAGCATCTGTTGCCTGTACATTTATGAAACTTGTCGGTTATGAAGCACTTTTTCTTCCTCTTGCCATCCGTTGCGGTTTTACAAAGGACAAGCTGGTTTCCATCATTATCATGCTGGGGTCTGCCAGCACCGTTACCTGCTTTGTCATGGCAAAAAACATGGGACATGAGGGCTCTTTTTCTTCGGGAGTCGTGCTTCTTACCACATTATTCAGTGCCTTTACCCTGACACTCTGGCTGTTTATCTGCAAAGGTCTGGGACTGATCTGATATTGCAGCTTCTGCATATTATCTACCCGGAAAAATCTGTAACATAAAATGCTGTAAGAACTATGATTTCTGGTTCTTACAGCATTTTTTTATAAAAGCATATTCACATAAAGCTATCATTTCTGATGTGGATGTTTCTGTTCTTACAATCTCATAGCCTACAAAACAAACGAAGCATTCTCTCAGATCAGCTTCAGATATTTCAAGCCATCCCGAATGCCGTAGTGGAACATATCAGACGTAACATAATCTGCCAGTTCTTTGATCTTCGGAGAAGCATTTCCCATGGCAACCTTTATTGCAGCGTATTCAAACATGGCAAGATCATTGTTGCTGTCTCCAAAAACAACGGTATTCTCCCACGAAATATCAAACAGGCGGATCACAGTTGCGATCCCAACAGCCTTGTTAAAGCCCTTTGGCACCAGTTCAATGGTATTTCCCACAAACGAACTGCTGCCTTCATGGCGGATGATATCATAGTATTCTGACAAAATGGATAACGCTGCCTCCGCATCACATCCCTCCGTCATTTTTGCACTGATCTTATTGATCCGCATACAATCCTCATTTCCACGGATAGGCCTCCATTTATCGCCCAGGGATTCTGTGATCAGACTGGCATACCAGTTCACTTCATCGGTATACTCCTCTTTGTCATAATACATAAAATCCGCGCCTTCCATTACCGGGATCAGTCCGTATTTTCTAAGAACCTCCACAGAAAGCTTTGCAACCTCCGGCGTCATCTCTTTATTAAAAAGTCTCTTCCCGTCCTTCTCAATGGTGGATCCGCAGGCACTGATCATTCCCGTAAAAGGGATCTGCTCCAGATACCAGGATACAAACGCACGACTTCTTCCTGTGCAGAGCCACGCTTCATGTCCGTTATCTACCAGCGCACGGATGGCTTCTATGGCACTGTCCGGCACTCCTTTTTTCATATCACAGACTGTTCCGTCCGCATCAAAAAATACTGCTTTTCTGCTCATTTTCCTGTCCTCCGATATCACCTGTAAAATACCTTTGCCGCACGGATCAGGCTTTCCGTATCTTTCACTCCGGCTGTTTCATAAGCGGAATGCATCGCCAGCTGCGGCAGACCGATATCGACCGTATTTATGGCTGCCTGGGTATTGGAAATATTTCCCAGAGTGGAACCACCGGCAATATCAGAACGGTTCACAAATGTCTGATATGGCACATCTGCTTCTCTGCAGAGTTCCTTGAAGATTGCTGTGGAAATCCCATCGGTACAATATTTCTGATTGGCATTATATTTGATCACAATTCCACCATTCATCACCGGACGGTTTACAGGATCTGCCTTGTCTGTATAATTCGGATGTAATGCATGTGCATTGTCCGCAGAGATCATAAAGCTCTCTGCAAGGGCCATCAGATAACTTTCCTGATCTCCGCCAAGGGCCAGATTGATACGAAACAGTACATCTTTAAGAAATGTGGATGCAGCTCCCTGCCTGGTAGTGCTTCCCACTTCTTCATTATCCAGTACACAGTGGACTGCAATGACCTTCTTCTTATCTGCCTGAAGAAAGCCTTCCATTGAAGCGAAAGCACACTGCAGATCATCTAATCTTGGACTGGAAACAAATTCATTCCTGGATCCCCAGATCGTTCCGGGCATCCGGTTATAGAGAAACAGATCATGGCCCAGGATATCCTCCGGACGGATCTCTGCCTCTTCTGCCAGCATCCGCATGAAGTTTCCTTTTTCGCCACTGCCACTGTACAATGGAAGCATATCCTTCTGGACATTATAATGATAGCCTCCGTTAATATCTCGGTTCATATGGATCGCAAGGCTCGGGATCATGACCAGATCTCTATCAATATCTACAAGCTTTTCCAGAATTTTTCCGTTTTTGTGGACGATCATGCGACCTGCCACAGAAAGGGGACGGTCAAACCAGGTAGAAAGGATCATTCCTCCGTACCGCTCCACATTCAGCTTCACATAAGCTCCGTTTACAGACATCTCCGGATTTTCTTTTATTTTAAAAGACGGGGAGTCACTGTGACTTGCAATGATATGATATCTCCTGCAATCATTGACAGGAATGGAAAATCCGATGATCGCGGAATGATTTCTCATGACAAAATATTTTCCGCCCTTTTCCAGCTCCCAGCGCTCCTCTTCCTTCAATTCTGTAAAGCCTTCCTCCAAAAAACGTCTTCTTGTTTCCTCTGCCGCCTGAAAGGCTGTAGGACTTTTACTGATAAATTCCAGCAGTTTTTCTGTTGTTTCTTCGTACATAATCTTCTCCTCTGTCGGCCCGGTAATATCCAGGCTGTTATGCTATTACCCATTATACGGCAAAACTTTTTTCAGGGCAATATCTCAGATTTCTGCACTCTTTCGTACCCACATATGCTGCACAAGCTTATCCCCAAGCTTATTTGCGAGCATAGTATAAATTGAACTAAATACATTGGCTCCAATACGGAGCAGCACTGCTGCCGGCATTCCAAACAGTCCTGATGCAATGGACAGTGCCCCAAATGTATTAAATGCAGTCTGCCACGCATAACCTGCGGAATATCCCACACCGATTCCTCCGATCATTCCAATATAGGGATACATAGATTCCGGAAGTATCAGATAAAGCACTGCAAACAAAATACATCCAACGATATTGAACATCCCCCTTTTTCCGGCTCTTCCCTTGCAGTCCTCGGTAAACGGCAAGCACACGGACATACAAGCAATTCCGGCCCACATTGCTCTTGGAAGTCCCAAAAGAGACATGATCAGCATAGCGCTGGAAACGATCAGCGTCAGTCTTAAATACCACCTGTCTCTTGCAGAATGCAGGTCAAATTCCCGGAACAGGTCCAGAAACGTCCTGCGATACGGGCGGTTTTTCTGATTCTTATAAAAAACTACCATGCAGAGAACCATTCCGGCCAAAAGCCCCTCTACACGAAGCAGATACGCCTTTCCGGTTACGTCATATCCCATCAGAAGCAGATATCCGAGAACAAATGTGGAATGGTTATACATAATTACATTATGGCATCCCAGGATCATCAGTAACAGGATGCTTATCGCATTAACAAAAAATGCCGGTACCGGTGAAACCATGTTGGATAATCTCGGTCCTGCGATCAGAATACAGAAAATCCCGGCAATGGACAACAATCCGTGGGACGTCCGGATCCCGAAATCCGCCTGTCTTAAAACCAGCACTGCCAGCAGTACGGTTACTCCTACAACACTGTTGTCATTGCCGGTTATCTTACTGTACAATGTCACAACCGCCACACAAAATGCCATGACAAGATACACTTTAAAATTATAGATCAGAATATGCCTTCTTTTCTCCTTTTTGTCTGTGGTATTTCTGATCAGCTGTTTTGATCCGGTTGAGCTTAACTGCAGTTCCTGATAAAATGTCATTTTCATCACTCCTTTTGTAAAACAGACATTCTCATTTCGCTTTTTTCACATGCTCATAAACGCAATCTCTTTACAATTTACGTTCAAAGATACAAACAGCCATTATACTTGGTTTATTCTGAAACGTCAAATATTTTTTCTGAAATCATGTTCACGCATTACACCTCAGCCCCGATCAGATCACTCCGAAAATGGCCAGGAACATTTTTATTATTTTTATATTTACTGCAGCTCCGCTATCCTGGTCACTGCTACATAAATGTCCTGTATCTTATACCAGGTTGGATAATCCACCACTCCGGATGCGGGAAGTCCGAATATATTCTGGAATTTTTTTACAGATGCAGCAGTAGCCGGACCATAAATACCATCCACGATCACTGACGGGATGGCAGGATAGGCTTTTGCTATGGCATTAAGCTGTTCCTGGATCTGCTGTACCTTTTCTCCGGTAACACCGATAGTCAGGTCATATCCCGGCCAGGATGCGGGAATCCCGGAAACTGCTTCCGCCACATTGATATACATATCGTTTCCATAGAAGCTCCGCAGGATCTCAATGGCGGAATATCCCTGATCTCCCAGAGCTTTGCTTCCCCACTGGGTCATCCATCCCCGGTCCCTGCACTGCACCTGGCGTCCGTCACAGTACTGGGTCAGGATCGGCTGACGCACATTCGGTCTGGAAAGGTAGTTTTCAAAAAGTTCATCCACGATCCGGTCTATACTCTCAAAAATATTCCTGCCATGGATCCATTTGTGGTCGTATGCTGTGGAGGATGTAATGGTGAAATCATAACCCTTATTCCGGTACCACTCTGTATAAACTCTGTTCAGAGTAAACGACATGATTGCCAGAACATTGGCACATAAATGATGATACAATATCCGTCCGGCAGTGGGTACCTGCCGGACTTTTTTATAATAGGAAGTTATTTTGTCTTTGCCTTCACATGTTCAATCACCTTTTTCCAGGAATCAATACCGCAGGTTCCACTTGTTTTTACGCCTGTATTTTTCTGGAAAACTTTCAGAGATGCTTCTGTATCGTCTCCGAAATGGCCATCCACAGTAACACCAAGTACAGACTGCAGCACAGAAACTGCAACGCCGGAATTCCCTTTCCTGATGATTGGAAGCTGGGTCTCAAACTTTCCCGTCAGAACTACTGCCTTTTTTGAAGTCTGTACCGGATACACTGCTTTTCCGTTCCAGTCATAGATGGTGTATCCCTGTTTCCACTCTTTCTTTGCATTCTCAAGGCTCTTGTATGCTCCGATCTGGCTCTTGCTATCAGCCCAGGACTTTCTTGTGCGATAGTACTTATCTACCGTCGGTGTGGCGGTCTTAGCTCCGATCAGCTGCTTGAACCGGTTCCAGTCACCTTTTGCACGGATCGCTGACGGGCAGTTCTTTGCGCATACATCATAATGCTGCACAACTCTGTCAGCCGGGATTCCCAGCTGTTTCATAAGCTGTTTGCACACCTGGACTGTATTCTGGAAAGCTTTCTCATAGTTATAGCCCGCCTGGACGCACATCTCGATTCCTACTGAATTTCTGTTGTTGACAGTACCGAACAGCCGACCGCCGTAGTTGACGCCCACGTGCCATGCTCCACGGTTGTACGGAAGCGCCTGATACGCTTCTGTATCATCCACATATACATGTGCGGAATATCCCTTAAAGTTGCCATCATGCTGTGCTTTTGCATGCGCTTTCGCATTTGCACCCTTGGCATAGTTATCCGTGTTGTGAATTACGATATATGCCGGTTTCTGACCTGCATAGCTGTTATTGTTACTAATAAGGCTTGTGTTGATATTCATGGTATTACTCTCCTTTTCTGTTTTTGATGTCTTGATAGATAATATGCTATTCAAAATGCTGATGATTTTCTGGCCATAATTCCGACCAGCTGCCCAGCCCTGTCCTTTGGGGTTTTCCTGGATGCCAAGGTGCTCGACATACTCTGCACAGCCTCTGTTGACGTATGTATAGCGCGGATCCACACATCGGTTCTTCAACCGGTTCGTGGAAGCATAGGCCTGCAGGTGCTGTATCTGGGCCCGGATGCCCTCTGCCGGGGTTTTGAAGCTGTTGCCTCTCATACCGGTTTTGGTCACACCAAGGCCGCAGAAATTGTTCTGGCTGAGTGTTACTGCCGATCCGCTGAACGCGAAGTTTCCGGTTTCCAGACAGGACTGGGCAAAAGCAATGTCACCACGGACACCTTCCGCTGCCCCTTCTGTGATGTATAATGGAATCATCTTGATGACCGAATCGGACACCTTTGGATTTATTTTTCTGATATAAGCCCGCATCTGTTCAATACCGGCCTGTGATTTTCCAATGATCTTTAGCATATCTTCTCTCCTCTCAGGCAGCTTTCCGGAACAAACTCAGGATAAATTCTCTGCCCATCTGTGTGATGCGTCTGTGATAGATCACTCTTCCGGAATCCAGTACTTCCTGTTTAATCTCCTCGTATCCCAGATTACTGTACCTGGAATACATCACCCAGGTTCCATTTACCTGGTACTGGATCTTCTTTTCTGCCAGAATCCTGTTCAACTGTGTTGCAGATCTTAATCCCAATTCCTTGGCGATCTCTGTCACTGTGTAGGTTTTGTTTACGTGCATGAGGATAGCGTTCTTTCTCTCTGCTTCTACCCTGGCAGCACGTTCTTCCTTTAACTTTGTCAGTAGTTCAATACCAAAATCCGGATTGTTCAGGATGTTATCGATCACGTTGTCAGTTGCATACAGGCCGTGTTTATGGATAGATGGCAGTACTTCTGATGTAACCCACTTTTTGAAACGTTTTGCAGACGGAAGTTTGCTGGAAAGGATCAGGCTGTAAAGACCGGATTCATTAATTACTGTTAAATCCTGTGCTCCTCCAGGGGTGTCGCATTTTGCTACATCCTTATCCTCCTCATCCACATGTTTACTTATTGCATCTCTCGGATTGTTATATCCAAGGATCTCTGCTACATCTCTGGCAACAAAATACGGTTTTTTATTCACCATTACAACACGCACGGAACCAATCTCTGCGTTCCTGAAAATCTCCATTTCTTTCATGATTTTCTCCTTTCAGATTTAAAAAAAGAGGACGATCACTCGCCCTCTGAATCCTTGTATTTTGTTCTGTCCCAGATGCCTTTTACTTTTTCCCATCCTCCGGTTGCTACCAGATATACAATAAATGCAGCGATAAAAGAAGCAAATACATAATACCAGGTAATCACCACCTTGTAGTATGTACATAACCCTGTCAGTGTTACTGGGCAGAGGACCAGTGATGCCGCAAGAGCCACCACGCTGGTGGGAATCTTTTTCAGCCCCGGAAGATCTTTGATCACCTGCACAATAATCGATACAATAAAGGCCAGGCCACCGATCAGTGCCATGGCATAGGTTACAATCTGCATGATCTCATTAATGTTCATGTCCATTCTCCTTCTTTTTTAAATGCAATTCATCAATTTCCTGTTTCATTTTTGTCACCATACTATTCCCACCTAGCTCATGGTATGCCTGATACATTTCGTCAAAATTTTCATACGCATAGGAAGGGATACTGCCCTCTTTCATGTACTTTGTGTGATATTCGATCAACTGTACACGGAGAAGCAGCATAGTTCCCTTACTGTTTGCATCCCGGTCCTTCTTCTGGTTCTTCAAAAGCCAGATGATATACCCTAAGATTATGGGCAGGACAATAGTATAGGTCTGCATAAATATTTCTTTCAATCATTCACGCTTTCTCCGGTTGCGCCGGCGCAATTTTAAGTATAAAAATAAGAGCCTTGCGGCTCTGCTCTGATTTTCATAAATAAATCTTTTCTATCCTTTCAATCAAACACTGTTATTCTTATCTTCGAAAACATCTTCCGCTCCTTCGAACTCCGGAAGGGTTTTGAGATATTCATATGCTTCCTTGATACTCAGATCGCTAAATTTCTCAGTTTCATAGGTGACAATTTTCTGATAAGGTTGTTGAATCTCTCCAGCAAGTTGTTTCTTCCTGATTTTTTCTGAAATCAGAGAAATCACGGAAATAGAGCAATGACTGTTTACAGTATTGGATACATACAGGATGCGATGATATTCAGTAGTTACACCATCGTCCTGGATTACTTTCTTTTTTAACGCCATTTTGATTCTCCTTTTTTAATCGAAGCTTATCTTTATACTGGCTGTGATAGCGCAAGTATCATTATTTACAATTTTTGAAATTTCATTGTCAGTAAAACCTTCATTACTACCCATTACTATTTTAGCTCTAACATTCAATCCGTTACGCCCTCCTATAACTGTAGCTGTATACGATGACGGTTTTATAGGTTTTGAAGCAGTCGAGCCATATATATATTTTCCATTTTGCCGAATCGTGAGCCCATTTATGCTTGATATCGAAACTAGGGTGGACATAATTGGTCGGGATAATGGAATAAGAAATATGACTTCCTGTTTATTTGATGTAACATATCCATTTACATAAAACTCCATATTTATTACGTCGTCAGCGCGGTAATATGGTCTTAACGTACCGCTAAACTTACCGCCGTTGGGACGATCCAGTGTATATTCGCCGAATTTAATAATAAAATCCCCTGGCGTTATTATTCCGTTTCTAACAAATGCATAGCCATCATCAACTGCGAACCAGGGATAATCCCCAATAGTATTTGTATTACTTCCAACCACAAGCGGGCAATCTGAATAAGTATATTGCATATTACTGCTTAATGGATATCCTATTCGTACTCGTTCGCCAAATTCAGCCTTATTTCCGATTTGAATTCCATTTTTAGTCGGTTTCATCAAAATATTTCCAAACTTCAAGCTGCTCTCGATCTCTCCGGAATTGATATGGAATACCTTTCCTGTGATCCAGGCAGTTGCGTCGGAATCTGGTTTTATGGCGGTGTCGCTGGTGCCTTTGAACTGGATGGAATCGTTGGTGATTTTCAATTTGTTTTTGGAATTGGAATGACCAAGTAAAATATTGCCACTTTCAAGAGTGATATATTTCTGATAAGTTCCAACTTCGGCACCGTCAACCATTGTGGCTGTTTTCCATTTAAACGCCCAATCGTTGTATGTTTTCACAAATTCAGAACTTATATCCACGTCTTTTTTCAGACCAGAGGCTAACGTGTAAGCATCTTCTGCCGTAGTTCGATATGCCAGTGACTGCTCAACACCATTCGTTGGCTTTGTGTCTTGTTTTGTAAAATTTGGATTCCATCCGCTGTAAACACCAGATATGGTGTAATTTCCACTCCAGTATAGCCATGGAAGATATGTCCAGACTTCACACACATTTGACGCAGTTGCTCGTACACTAACCAGAAGGTCTTTAGTGTTCTGTCGTGTAACGCTTGCTCCAAATGCCGCCGTCGTACTTGCTTTGTCCTGCCACCCATCTTTTATGATGATCTCGGCTTGAGAATTTTGACTTTCCATTCCGTTGAAACCGTTTCCGGTCTGAAGAGTAATAACGACAACTGAAGCATCGCCAGCGGATGTGAGTGTTCCAAGTCGAACCCATTGCGCTTTGCCGTTTGCCCCGCCAAAAGAATAACTCTTTGTCGCAATCTTATTTAAAGCATTTACTGAAGAATTGGCATTATCTGCTGATTTCTGGGCCGTGTCGATTTTATTATCCACGTCTTCAGGTGCAGGCGTCCAGTCTGTCGGAACGGTTCCGAACTCGCCTTTCACATTTCGGATCTTGAATTTAATCGGAGATTTTGCGTCTGTAGTAATGATACCCCAGTTCGATGAAGCGTCAAATATATCATATGAAACATCTGTTCTGGGCGTGTACGAGAACCATACTCTTTGCCATTTATTGGCTACCAACGAATGATCTGAAGATTTACGCAAGGACACACTATCATTGTCATTACCGGTCCCACTCGGCATTCCGTCGAAACCGTTATTTATATCAGCGTTCCAAATGCAGGCAACTTCAGGATTTACTTCCAGACTGATTATATATGTGTATCCTCGTGGAATGTAGATTTTCTTCACGCCAGTATCGAAATAAATTCCTCGACCCCATGAATTGGAACCAATCGGAGCCACACAAGTCCAGGTGTTTGATGTTTTATCATAAGAAAATGTTGATAATCCATTACAGTTTTTGATCATCCCTACGGGAATTAAGTTTCTTCCACCGATTTTTATATTACCAATCATACTCTCAGCATCTTCTGGAGCTGGAGACCAATCCGTAGCAATGTTACCTTCTTCAAGTTTCAATCCGTATATTAAAAAGGCCGTATCCGTATCGCATTCAAATCGACATGTGGATATCGTAGCATTTCCGCTATTGAACGTTACTGAAACTCTTTTGTAATCGGTAGTGCCTACTTGAGAGTTTAGTATGCTACCTGACTGTGGAGAAGCATTATCATAAAATCTAAGGTTGCTTGTTTTCGTGGAATCTTCCCATTTTATGTAAGCAGACAGCGTATAATACGTGTTGGGTTTAATAGTAACTCTTTGGCTAGCATCGACCCATGCATTAGCTATTCGTTGAACGCCAAATCCGTTCACTATAGTATGAGGGACATTCGTATAAACTTGGTAGCCGTTGTTATTATCAACCCAGAATGTATCATTTAGAGTATCATATTCTTTTGTTTTTTTCCAAAGATTTCTTCCGCCAACTTTCAGATTGTCAATTTTATTATTCGCACTATCAGCAGTATTTTTGGCAGCATTTGCCGTGGACGCTGCATTGGACGCGGTTGATTTTGCTGTGTTTGCTGTACTGTTTGCAGTATTTGCTGTAGATACGGCATTACTTGCGTTGGCGTTTGCGTTATTGATTGCGTTTGCCAAGACGGGATTTGTTGTGGTTGTGTTTCCATTGCTGAATGTGATGTGTGATCTTGTCCAGATATATTTTCCGGACTCCCAGTTGGGCTGAGTATCGGACCATGAACCACCGGTCTGAGCAGTATTTGATGTTGATTTATACCACTGATCTTTAATGGCGGTAACGCTCACGCCCTGAGGACCAGTAGAACCAGGGTTTCCCTGTGGTCCTTGAGCACCTGTCTCTCCTTTAGGCCCAGTTGGTCCCTGAGGTCCGGTAGCTCCTTTGTCACCTTTCGGTCCCTGAGCGCCCGTGTTTCCATATACAGCCAGTAATAACACTGTCGTTTGATTCGTGTTATTCGTATAGTTGATTACTTCTTTCTGCCATAAATACTTATTCGTAGCATCAAGGGTGGGCATCGTGGTCGATGTGATGTTTCCTGCGCTAGGCGCTGTCTGAGATGTTGTCCTGGCATAATAATAAGTTATCGACTTGATACCGTTACCGGCAGCACCCTGAGCTCCGGTATTTCCGGTTTCCCCTTTTTCACCCTTGATCAGCGACCAAGAATAGTCTGAGTAAGACGTGCTTTCAGTTCCTGTTGTTTTATTATACGCAAAACCAATATACTTCTTGCCGCTTGGATTATCGGACATACCAGAAGTAGGTGAATCAGCATATTTGACCCATGTATAATATGTTTTACCATCAGCGCCTTTCACTCCTTGGATGCCCTGTGGTCCCTGAGGTCCAGTAGCACCTTTCGGTCCCTGCGGTCCAGTTTCACCTTTGGGTCCGGCGGCACCTTGTGGACCACGAGCGCCCTGGGCTCCGGTATTACCGGTTATACATACTCCGTTTTCAGAAGGCGTGAATTCGGTACGATCATCTCCATAGGTTACGAAATTTCGTCTCCAAATATACTTACCCTCTATCCATGTGGGCGGATTATTACTCCATGAACCACCAACTAATGATGTTGGGGATGTGGATAAATAAAACTGTTCGAGTGTTGATTTGACTGTATTATCTACTGTGGCTGCTTCTTTTGAACCAATCCGGAAATTGCTGACATTGATGTCCAATATATCCGTCACTGGATTAAACTCCAACGATGAATTTTTGCCTTTAAGTTTAAATATACCATCGGCATACATCTGAATTGGAGATTCTTTCTTACTTGTAAGAGCTCCGTCACCAAGCCCAAAACCGGTGGTGGAAATGTACACACCGCTCGTTGGATCATTAATAGCCAGCTTGCCACTATAGATGGCATTTTGACTCATATCAAACTGAGCAATCTTAGCCTGGAATGCAGATAGGTCAACAACATCTATAGAAGCAGCCTGGATCTTCTGACCATTCACTTCTGCTTCAGATACGCCATTTGCGATGTTGATTGCTTTGACAATAGAGTCCTGACCATCCGGACCGGTGATGATAAGGCGCTCTGTCTTAATCGTACCGGCTACAATAGAATCTGCATTGATAGACTTGATCTTCGCTGCTTCAATCGTCGCATCAGCAATCTTAGCGTTCGTTACAGCGCCTTCATGGATTGCTGCTGAGCCAATGGACCCGTCCTTTAGGACGCCTTTTTCAATCCAAGCGTTATTTACATTTGCGAGATCGATATTTGCTTTTTTAGCATTAATTTCCTCAGCATTTTCTTTAACTACATCCAGTTCCTTAATAGATGCATACGTGATTTTTGCAGTCTCCACATCCAGTTTGTTAATCATCGCTCTGTCAATCATTACCAACTGTGCGTAATACCGTTCCATTTCTTTTGTCTGTGGGCCTTTATAATCTGCATTGGTTTCTTCTTCTGACAGGCCGACAGCTTCAACTGAATATGTAAGACCGCCATCGTATTCCCAATCCAGTTTCATGATAGGAACCTTATATGTGTTTCCAGACAGATCTGCTACGGTCAGGATATCCCAAGGATCCAGTCGGGGATCTCCCATCATTTTCAATGTACCTGGCATATAGGAGAAATTTTTGAAAGATGCCAGGATATTATTGAGGACTGTTTGTGTCATGAACGGATTGGAAAAAGACACGGATCTCGCTCCGGATCCTGAAAAGATTGATATGCTTTTTCCATTTTTATCTTGTCCCGTAAAACATACAAATTTTGAAACATCAAAAGCATAATCATTATGTTCAAATTTTCCCCAGTACCGGCTCGTCTTTACCTTATAATCTGAATCCACATAGGTATGCAGCTCGATCTGACCTCTACGGTTACAAACAGCAAACGCGCCATGAAGCTGCGCCACATAAGAAAGGACTTCCCTGCAGCTATATCCTTTCGGCACTTTTATGGATATCGCAGTTAATCCGGATGTCACTACAGGAACACCTGTGATATCCGCAATCTGCTTTAGTACTGCCACTGTATTTGTGGTTGTGCCATTCATGGAAAACGTCCGCTCTGTGTTCATCATACGGTCGTAAGCCGTGAACGTGATCTGATCATCCGCTTTTTGGGGCTTTCCTGCTGTAAAATATCCCATGGGGATATATTCTGTTTTTCCGTTCACGTCCATACCAATCTGAAGGAGTATTTCTGTTCCTTCAACTACCAGTCCTTTGCCAGGAATTGTCACTTCTATGTACTGTGACATGGTAGAACCCAGAGAAAAATCGTCGTCTCCTTCAGAACCTCCGGTGAATTTGATACTTCGTACGGTTGTGATGGATGTTTCTCCATAGGTAAGTAAACATTTAAATGTTCTGGAATCCTGCTGTACCAAGGTTCCAAATGCAGTTGTTGACCAATACACAGGACCGCCTCCTTATTCTGTAATCATAAACTCAATGACGTCCAGTTCTTCCATAGTCAGTGGATCGTACTTTTGATCGTCATCACATTTTTCGACTACATCAATTGATACCGTGTGGATTTTCACTGCAGTTTCAATCGCTAAAAGTTCACTCATATCCTTCTCAAACTCATCTTTGTTTTCGAACACATAGCAGCTATCCTTGACAAGATATTCTCCCTTTTTGTCCTTTTTCGCATATCTGGCAATAAGTTCTTCTCTTTCCTCCATGTATGCAGTCGCCGCTTCCTGAACTGCTACCATGTTTTTCTTAATCGCATACGCCAGACGGACAGGCAGGTGTTTCTCTCTTAAGCCTGCACAGGTGTTAAGGAATGCTACAATCTCACTGTTCTTCATCTTCATGCTCCCTGTTCCTCCGTATCAGTATCTTTTGCAGTGTCTACCGTCCCCTGATCTTCCAGTTTCCACAGGAGCTCGTCAAATGCAGCCATATCTTTTCT
This sequence comes from Blautia sp. 2227st1_G12_2227SCRN_220401, assembly GCF_039062885.1. Classification (NCBI taxonomy): domain Bacteria; kingdom Bacillati; phylum Bacillota; class Clostridia; order Lachnospirales; family Lachnospiraceae; genus Blautia; species Blautia sp. 2227st1_G12_2227SCRN_220401. Next base: position 47,061 of record NZ_JBCLNI010000009.1, read on the forward strand.
GCATTCTGCTTTGTTCGCCTCATACATCTCCTGGTCCTGAATGGTCTTTGTGCAGTTGCTCTTTCCGGTTTCCGGAACCTGTGCAGACATGTATACCACACTTCTTCCATCGATGATGGAGCTGTAACTGAGATTCATTGATTTTGTACCTTTTAACATGTTTGTTTCCTCCTATTTCTGAATTAGTGTTGCTCCTACTCCTTTATATGTTTTCACGCCATTAACATAACTGTATACGGGATAAGATGGTGTATTTGAATAGAATTTTTTCGTTGTTCTTGTGTTTGTTCCAGGATCTGTAAATGTTACACTAAAAAAAGCAGGACTTATTGCCGCATCAATTTTTGCGACATCAGCCCTACTAAGCATCGTCCATGTACACTCAAGTGTATACTTGATAGCAATCACATCACCAATCATTTCTGCGTTTGCAGCACGCCCTGTATTATTTGACCACACTTTTTCTTTTTTAATGGTCAATCCCCCGAGGGCCGGAGTCGGCATCGTAACTCCGTCAATAATGATATCATCTGTCACTTTACCGCCTCCTTATCCAAATACCGGATTTCCGGTCTGTTTCTGATAGTTGTTTCCTTCCTGGCGGATCACCTTAAACAATTTCTTTGCATCGCCTTCCAGATAGATGTGGAGTTCCTGTCCACGATCATTTCTGCCCTGCATGCTTTCAAAAGCATTCACAACTGCTTCAAATACACCTGCCCGGATTCCGGCAATGATCTGATTATTGTTTGCCACAGCAGAACGGTTTCCCATTCTTCCGACAAGCTCCGGTCCGGACTCTCTTGCCACGAACATTTCTCCCATACCAGGGAATCCGCCATTTGCGTACCAGCTCAGATTGAAACGTGGCAATGAAAATTTGAAGTTACCGATTTTTATAGATCCACCTTCCCAATCCCAGCCGATATGTGGCATAGGGATATGGATGCTTGAAAATCCATTTGCAAAAGTCTGAATAACATTCTGGCCAACTGTGTATAAGCTTGGAATTGCGTTTGCCACCTTGCCTGGTATATTACTTAATATTCCAGACAGAGAGCTCCAGTTATTATTCAGGCCGGTTCTCATTCCGCTTATGATATCCCTGCCTTTCGGCGTTACTTTGCTTTTGATATCTCCGATAGCGTTGAAAGATTGAGAACCGATTTTCTTTACTCTGCTCAGGAATGTTGATTCCCTTACAGCTTCCCAGCCATTTTTCAGACCGGTGATCGCAGCATTTCCTTTCCCACGTAGCCATGTTTTGGCATTTCCAAGTCTCTCTTTTGTCTGCCCTGGGAGTTTAGCAATCCAAGACAGTACAGCTGGCAATCCTGCTTTCATACCATTGAACAGGCCAGATATAACATATCCGCCCTGCGTACGCATGACTGTTGATGGTGAATGGATTCCGAAAGCTTTTTTGAATCCGTTTATGAATGGTTTAAAAATGTGTGCCTTGATCCAGGTTCCTATATCTTTAAATGACTGCACAACACCATTTTTAAAGCCTTCCCAGGTGAATTTTCCAGCTTCTGTGAAATGCTTTATAATATACTTCCTTGCATCTGCAACTGCATTTTTAAAGATACCGCCAATAAATGCGGCAAAACCTCCAAATGCAGCTCCAAGTGTTTCAAAAACTCTGTCAGCAATTCCGCTCCAGTCAATGTTTACCATCAGATCTTTTGCTTTGTTATAGATGGTGTCCCCCATGGACCACCAATCCATGTGTTCGATCGCTGAGATTGCAAAATCAAAAAAGCCTTTTATCCCATCGGATAAGGTCTGTCCTATTTTTCCAGTATCAATGGTTTTGACCGTGTTGGTTACAAGATCAGCCAGTGCAGTGCCCAAGCCTCTCCAGTTAAAGTTATGAACTGTGGTATAAAGTGCTTCCAGTCGTGTGTTAAAGCACTCTCCAACTGTTTTTCCAACTACACTCCAATTGGTTGTCGCAATCGCTGTATTCAGTGTGCTTACCAGACCAAAGACGGTATCATGTACGGTTCCTTTGATCAGATTCCAGTCAAGGCCTTCAAGAGCACCATTGATCCCATCTCCGATAGCTTTCCCAAGACTGTTCCAGTGGAAATTCTTTGCAAAGGTATCTACAAATCCAAAGGCTGTGTTCAGTCCCTTAGAGAATGTATTACCAACTAATTTCCAATCCGCAGCTTCAATAAAGCCATTCAGAAAAGTGGCAATGCTTTTTGCAATCTTGTTACAGGTATTCTGGATTTTACCCCACGGAATACGTTCCAGTGCTTCGTTGAGCTTATTGCCGACCATGGCGCCAAGTTCTGTAAAATCACCGGACTTCCAGGAATCTTTGATCAGTTTTGCGAGATCTTTGAAACGGCTCTTGATGGCCGTTGTCTGGAACATATCATTAACGCCACCAAGCGGTGATGTATCCGTTCCACTTCCTGTTCCTCCTGATCCGGAGCCGTCTGAATCATCGTTCAGCTTGTTGATCTGGTCGAATCCCAGAAGAGTGCGCTGATATTGTTTTGCTGCTTTTGATGCCGTATCTGCGTTCTTTGCATTATTCTTCAGACCCGTTGAGGTACTGTTAAGACTTGCAGCATAATCCTGATTGACTTTCTTGGCCGTGACCATGGTGGTTTTGCCTGTGAGGGCTCCCATCAGCTGGCCTATGGAATTTACCACGTTGATAACCGTCTGAATGAAACTGTTCAGAATTGGTGCTACAACATTCAGGATTGGTGCAAAGGCTGTGGCCAGTGAATTTTTGAGCTGTGTCAGAGAAGACATCAGCAGAGAAAGACTTCTGTTTGTTTCTCCACTGTACTGTGCAAGGTTCTGAAATCCCTGCTTTGCACCATCTACAGCTCCACGGATCACAAAACTTGCAAACATAAATTTTGCAGTCATTCCGATCGTCTTCAGTATACCTGTCAAGCCTCGTCCGGATGTTCCCAGACCATTGAACGAAGATTTTGTCCTGTTAAGAAACGGGATTCCGGATGTGAACTTCTGGATCAGTGCAGCATAAGCACCGGAGCATTTCCGGATCACACCGGTGAAGGAAGATGCAACGTTTCCAACACCTCCCAGAAGCTTTGTAAAGCCTCCCCAGCCCTTCGAAACAGTTGTTCCTATTCCTTTGACAAAGTTCAATGCCTGTTTCGGAAGAGATACCGGCCGCTTTACATCTGTATTTGAGGATTCCATCTGTCTTGCTTTTGTTTTATACTCTTCTACAGCTATCTTTGCTTGATCAATATCATATGTAAGGCTTTTCCATTCCTGGTTTTCTTTTGATACGCCCAAAGCTTGGAGCTTATTTTCTTTTTCGTGATAAGCATCAAGTTCTTTATTTACTTTTAAAATATCGTTTTGTAATTTTTGATAATCTTCTGTTGGCACTGTCTGAGTTGATTTTCCTGATTTTTCTAACAATTCCAACGTTTCTTCATACTCATACAACTGCGTACGAGCTTGGTCAATATCGTATATGAGACTTCTCCATTGCTTACTTTCTTTTTTTACGCCCATCGCCTCAAGTTTTTCACCTTTTTTCTCATACTTTTCTATTTCCTCATTCAAGGTTTTTACAGAATTTCTGATTTCACGATATTCGTCTGTAGGGGTTTGTTTAAAAGCAGTTCCTGACGTTTCCATTTTGGCTGCAACATCTTTGTATTCACTGAGTTTTTTTTCAGCTCGAGTAATATCAACTACAAGGCTTTTCCATTGCTGGTTCTCTTTAGATTTACCCGTGTTTTCAAATTTGTGCTGTTTTTCTTGTAGTTTTTCCAATGATTGCTGTGCTTTTGATAAATTTTTCTGCAATTCTGCATACTCTTCCGTTGGAACTTTGATGCCTGCCTTGATCTGGAAATTTTTCACAGGATTCCTGCTGAGCATTTCCCTGATCTTATTCAGAGTATTCCTTACCGGCTGTAGTGCCTTGCTTTCCATCCCCTTGAACGGATTCTTTATTTTCTCAGTTTCCTTCTGGATTTCTTCAACGCTTTTCTTTACTTCCCGCCGGCTGTTTTCCATCCCTTTTTTCAATGGTTTTGTTGTAGCTTCAATTATCACCTGCATCTTATGAAGTGTGTCTCCCATGGTCTCACCTCCTCTCTTTTTCTCAACAAATTAATGATTATGTCTATAGTTCCATTCGGCGTTGTACGCCCTTCTTTTTTCCATGTACTCTTCCCACTGGCGGGCTTCCTCTGCTTCTTCGTATGCCTTCTGTTCTTTTTCAAACAATTCCGGATAATAATCCCAGGGATGAGCTATCTTGCCATCTTTGGCAAATAACGCTGAGATATCTACTGCTATGGCCTGGGCCTGGATAAAATTATCCATAATCCGCTGCTTTTCTTCTCTGAGCAACCGCCTTCTTATATTTGCCAAAGTATCAAATATCTCATTTACAGAAAGGTTCCAGAATGTTTCCGCCGGGATCCCCATCTCAAGAGCTACCGGATACAGCTCTGAGAGCTGTTCTGACATCAAGCGTTCTCGATTTCCTCCAGAAGGGATGCCGCTGTTTTCTCCGGTAAAAAACCCGATACCACCATGAGCGGGATCAAAATCTTCTGATAGAGTTCCAGCTGACTGTTCCCTTCATCGATCCATGCGTCATACAGCTTCTGCACATCCTGATAATCAATCCCATGCTCCCACGGTGACATTGCTTCCTGGATGATCGTCAGCATCACGGAAAGCGGCGGAATATCATCGATCATATTCATGAGATTCTGTCTGTACTTATTTTCCAGGCGTCCGATCCCGGAAGCTTTCAGTTTCATCTTGAAGCTCCTGCCGCCTACATTCCAATAAGCAAAGGGCTGTCTCTTTTTCTTCTGTTCCTCCAGATTGACTACTTTTTCCTCTGGAGCCTGTGTCTCATTCTGGGCAGAAGCTCCGCCCAGATCCTGAATACCTTCAAAATTCATCATCTTTTATTCCTCCTTACGCCGGATCTGTCTGTTTGATCTCAGACTGTACGGCCATGGTCACCTCAAACTCGATCACACCATTTACTCCACCGCCTGTACGTTTTACGGAAAACTGTGCAGTAAACTCGGTAACTGTTCCATCTTTTGTTTTTTCCTGGAAATCCCAGATCTCTTTTTTGTCTGCTGCATCTCTCATAAGCCTGTACGGGCTTCCGGCTTTACTGTTGTCGTACTTCCATTTGTACTTCATATCCGGAAGGTCTCCAATGCCTTCCTCGTACATCTTGTGCGGATCTGTAAGGCAGGTGTTTTCCTCCTTATCCAGTTCCACTCCGACTTCCGGGATCTCTTTCAGTCCTGGAAGATCTGTGTAAGCTGCAGAGTTTTCTCCAGCTGTGTGTTTTCTGTAACCTAATGTTGCTCCATTTGCTAACATCGCTATTCCTCCTTATCTCCAATACACGCTGTCAGAATCCATATCAATGATCCCTTCGTAGCGCATCTGTTTATGCTTCATCCCTGACGGATCCGGCACATCTGCACATGCGATCCGTTTCAGGCCTGTCACTTTCATCGCTTCATCTACCTGCAGAGCTGCTTCTGAAGTGCTGTGATTGTTCCAGATATCGATCCGGTATCTTACAAGGGCTTTATCCTCTCTCATTCCTTCAGCATCGGAGCTGGCTTCGTATACATCGTTCTGCTCTTCGGTATACTGGAGCGTTGAGCCCTCCGCCCAGGAACGGGGATAAGCATCTGAAACATTTTCGGACACCGTGCACAGTGCCGCGTACACCTGATCTTTTACATTCTTCATATATCCTCCAAATCTGACGCAAGGCTTCCGCCCAGCACCTTTAAGATCTGTTCTTCGTTATCCTTCATAGCCGGATACAGGAACGGATAGGCCGGATTTCCGCTGCATCTATAGAATCTTCCATCCGGCGTGTCCATATATGGCCAACGGTACTTTTCAGCCACTCTTCTGTCTATCTGGCTTTCATGGATCCACCATGGCTGTTGAGTATAAACCGGAGTTACTTCCGGAGAGATGCCGGCATGTTTCTCCTGGCCTTTCGGTCCGGTTCCGAACTCTATGTATGGAGCATAAGCTTTGTCTGTCCAGCAGATCCCTGTGACAGTGTTTTCTTCCTCTGTGGTTTCGGCAAAAATGCTCTGCCGGAGTTCTCCGGTATCTGCATGGCAATTCTCAACTGCTGCTGACCGTACAAACTGGATCGCTTCTCCCACTGCCTGCCGGGTGTCCAACTCGGACACCTCCTGCAAAGCTTTCTCCACTTCATCAAATCCATTTACACTCATATCTTTTCCGCCTCCATGGTAAGGAAACGATATGGTTTGATGGATATGATCCGATAGTCTGGAAGCTGATCTGCTGCCACATATAGACAAATCCCGTCCCGCTCCTCTATATCCGTTCCATCTTCCAGGATATAATGCAGCCGGCCTTTTTCATCCGTCTGGATCTTATAGCTTCCCTGTATCCGGATATTCCGGATATAATTCAATCTCTGGCCGTACTGCTCAGCCTGTACTTTTCCGGATGCCGGCCAGCTCTCTCCGGTAACAGAAGAGGCAGCACCATATTCCTCGCTGGTACTGCCTTCCTTATCTTTCTTTACCGTCATTTTTTTATGGAAAAATTCCTCAAGTCTGCTTCTTCTCAGCCTCATAAATCTTTCCTCCTACTCTGGCCAGACGATACCGGTTCAGCGTGTCGTAGATCTGTTTCGGCGCATCCTCAAAAGTATAACTCTCTCCACCCTCACTTCTGGACTTTTCCCCCTCTGTTCCCATCCGGTTCAAAGCGATCACAGCAAGATCCCGGACTGCCTTTTCCAGCCCGGTCCTTAACTGTTTGCGATTGGTGTAGGACAGCACGAAAGCTTCAGCTTCATCCAGAAGGACAGACAGAAGTTCCTCATTCTTTTCTCCGGTCAGGATCTTCAGCTTTTTGATATCTTCTGCTGATGCCATCGTATCACCCTTTCAGGATTGCCAGAAGGTCCGCTTTTGCCAGGGAGGAGACACCGGTCAGTCCTTTCTCCTTTGCAAGGGTTTTCAGTTCTTCAACTGTCATATCCTCGATATCCTTACCGATTTTCTCTTCCGGTACTGTGTCTGGTGTGGCTTTTTTCATCGGTGTGAAGCCATCACTGATCAGCTTTTCTGCTGCAGATCCTTCCGCTTCTCTTTCTACATTTTTACGGATCAGCCTCATGCTTTCGCCTCCTGGATGCTCAGATAGATGGAATCCAGTTTATTATCCAGAATCCACATATCATGGAAACGGCGGTAATCCATCTGCCATGCGTTCAGTCTCTGGTTTGTTGTCGGGTCGAAGATACGCATGATGTCCTGTTTTGTGACAGCGATCGGCGTGGTTACCGGGCAGATGAAGAAGTTCAGGTTCTTTGCAGATGTTCCTTTTTCATATCCGCCTTTTTCCTGGCCACTATCTTTACCGTTATTGATCTTGATAGCTGTGTACATACGGTTGGAAGGTGTGGAAACCAGCGGTACACCATCTACAGAAGGAACCTGTGTCTGAATTCCGCCTTTAGAGAAGGTCACTGCAGTGATCTTGCCCGCAAGTTCCAGTTCCAGCTCCATAATAAAGTCCGGTGTTGCCTGGCAGATAAGAGCTCCGTTATAGTTTTCTCTTACCGCTTTGATCCCTTCTTTCAGCTTACGCAGAGCAGATGTAGAAGCAGTTCCCGGTACATAAGATTCTCCGATCATTCCTGCTTTATCTGCAGTAAGTGTTTCTGTGGCCAGCTTGCTGATACGGTACGCATCGATCTCCGGAACTACCTGTGTCCTCTGGAACTCTCCCATAACTGCACCGGCAGTCGGGATAAAGTTTGCCTCGTTGATATCCATCGGATCCAGCTGGAAGAGACGGCCACGGTCCTGTGTCATTTTTCTGGTCTCGTACTCCAGGGTAACGGAGCCGCGCTGGTATCCAGCCTCACGGTCATAGTCGCCCATTCCCTGAACGCTCATTTTCGGGATCTTTACTTCAGATCCACCGTTATAGATCACCTGGCCGGCATTGGCATCCATCCAGCCGGTGGTTGCTTCCTGAACAGCGATCTTATCAAGCTGTGTCATAAATAAGGTTGCTGTTGCTAAAGTATTGATTGCCATTGTTTATTCACTCTCCTTTAAAAAATACCCATCATCGCATTGTATACCTGCTTTTCAAGGGCTTCCTGTGTGTTTGTTTCTGGTGCTTTTTTCGGAGGCTTGCCGCCTTTCAGCTTCTCATCGACTGCTTTCTCAACTGCAGTCTGGAACGCTTTTTTGACGGTTTCCATGGATTTCTTGCAGGCATCTGCATCTGTATAATTCAGTACTTCTGCAAGCTCTACCGGAAGTCCTTCGTCTGACAGGTTGTTCTTTGCTTCTGCCATGAGCTCACTTCTGGTTACTGCTGCCTCCCTGTCGGAAAGTTCCTTTTCTTTTTTATTCTGCATGTACTGCGCTTTTTCTTCCTTGGTCATCTTGGCCAGCTTATCAGCTTCGGAAAGCTTATCATCCGTCAGTGCCTGCCACTTCTCCTGTGCGTTTGTCACTGCCGTATTGACTGCCTTCTGGACACGTCTGTCAAATTCTGCCTGATTACTGCCTGTTTTCAGGAAGTCATCAAAAGATGGAGGATTATCTCCACCCTCACCGCCTGTACCTTCGCCAGATCCGCCGCCATTGCCCTCACCGGCCCCAGCACCGTCTCCGCCTTCTGCGAATAACTGCAGGTTCATCGGAACTTTACACATTGCTTTGAACACTTTGTTTCTCATGTCTTTTCCTTTCTGCCCAGCCTATTCGTTCCCACGCCCGGGCCATTCAGTTTGTGGAATCCGCTTCTTTAACGCCTGGCGGAAAAAGGCATAAAAAATAAGACGCTTCACCCTGCGTCTCACCGGGAGATAATTGGATCACCTATTCCTTCCCTTTGGCTGCTGCCTTTGCTTCTCTTACTGCCTCTGCTTCTCTTACTGCCTCTGCAACACCCTCACCGATCAGATGTTCCCCTCTGTTTTCTGTTACTTCCAGAACAGTTCCCTTCTCGACGATTTCTTTCAAGCAGATGTCGCTGTATCTTTTGATGCATTTTACTTTCATTCTCTTCACCTCCCCTCCGTTGCGCCGGCGCAATTACAGTTTAAAGCACATGTTCTGAAACTTCTTATAAGCATCAAGGTATAACTCGTGCTTATCTCCGTTATATGTCAGCTCATAATACATTCCATCCGGCACAGTCGTGCTCAGAAGTGCTTTACTGTTCTGTAATGTCTTACAACTCCATACCACGTACACATCCTGTACTGTGATCTGCTTTCCATCGGTCTTATCCATATGGGAGTTTGTATATTCAGCTACTTTCGCCTTACAAAGCCTTAAAAATTCTTCGTTTTTCATTCTCTACTCCTCCGCAAAAATCCAGTCTTCCGCAAGCATATCTGCCTGAGATGCAAGCCATCCCATCTGCACACCAGATGTTCCTACAAAAGCCACTGCCATGTTGCCAATAGCATTGTGCTCACAGTTTACAACTTCGCCATCTGCTGCCTTATAAGAAATCCCAGTCGCAAGCTGAATGTACTGTTTTTTACCATTCCATCCTTTACGAGCTACTTTGGACCCTCTTTTCAGGTACTTGATAGCTTCCCCGAAAGAAAATGTTGCTTCTCCGCCCAACTGCGGACAGTTTACTTCATCTGCAATGATCCATTCATCAGAAAGAATATTCTGAAGCGTATATACAACGCTCTGGGTTTCCCGGATATCCAGTTCCTGTCCATCTTTTGTGTGCATGATGATTGTTTCTTTCTCTGGACTCCAATACCAATATCCTCCCCAGGACGGTAATTTTGCTTTACTTCCTGCTTTCATTGCCTTTAATGCTTCTTCAAACTTCATTTCTGATCCTCTCTTTCTTAAAAATGGGTATAAAAAGACCACCGGCCATTTCTGACTGGTGGTATCAGTTGGTCTGATAATAAATATCATCCCTTATTGATTCAAGCATATATGTTTTCGCTGATGGCTCATAATTTGCGTCCATCCAATATACCGACTCATCTTCCACAAAAAGCATAAAATCAATTTTGGTATCCACATCTACTTCAAATACTCCATTATTTTCACAATTCAGTACTCTCTGAACCAGCTCATTGTCAGGATACATTTCTTTAAGAAATTCGATCTGCTCTTTTTTTAGTTCAAATCTTCGCATTTCCATTTGCTATTCTCCTTACATAGTCTGCATCTGTTGGATTGCATTGAATCAGAATCCCCGTCTCAGGATCTAATGAGACTGTTCCATGTCTGCCAATATATTTCTGGCTTTTTCTTGAATCAGGATCCGTTCTCGTAGGAAATACTTTCGCCGGATTCTCCAGCGCATCCCGTATTCCTTCCACGGTAACTCCTGATCGTGATCTTCCCGTTTTTGGATCTTTCATGGTTCCGATTACTCTGTCCATGAAATGTTTACTCTGTCTGGTTACTGCTGTTCCCTCAGAAGTCTTTATACCAACAACTTTTTCATTGATTTCATCATAAATCTTCTGATAATTCTCGAATCCAGATAACGGAGATATCGTGCCTTTATCTACAGAACGTGCATAAGTCCTGAGCAGTTCCCACTTCTCAGGTTCATTATACTTCATTTCCTGGAAGTCTGCAAAATGTTTCGGCATATCTTTTCCAAGAAGTTCCCGATACCGCTCATACTGCTTCCGGTCTGACGAAGCGTTCTTGACTGCTTTCTCCTGGGCTTCTGCTTTTAGATTTCCTTTGACGTATTTCTCATACCACTGTTCATAGGTCATATCCGCAGGAACCATCTCTGTACGCCCTGTTTCCGGGTTGTAAGCACTTCTTTTCATGTTCCTGAGGATTTTATCATCTATGACAGAAATCGTTGTAGAGCGGCAATATGGATGCATGGGAGGATAGTTCACTCCGGCTTTCCGGTCTTTCACTGAAAAAACCTTTCCATCCAGTTCCCGACAGATCTCACTGGTACGAAGATCCAGCACTGCCACATAGCGATAATTCTTGATCCCGCAGTCAATATAACTCTGTGCAGTCAATTCTCCTGCCATGTAACAGGATTCTGTTCTTACCAATCGCCTGGCCTGCTTTGCTCCCCCTCCGCACTGGGCCTGGATGGATTCCGCTGTTTCCCGGTCTGTCCGGCCGGTAAGGAGGCTGATCAGTAATTCATCCTTCAAGGAATCTGCAAGCTGCCGTGTGTTCTGCCAGATACGGTCTGAAAAATGTTTTCCGGACCATTTCATCTGCAGAACCTGGTCGATTTGTTTCCTGCTCACATGAGAGAAGCTGAATGCCAGACCGATTTCTTTCTGCATGTTGTAAATGGAATGATAATAGGCTTTTTCTCCAAGCTGTTCCAGAAGTTTGGTATCGAACTGCTTCTCCTGCTGGTATACCTGCTGCATCACCGTATCTACCTGCGACATGAGATCCTGCAGGCGTTCCATTCTTGCACGGTACGCCGGAGCTTCCAGCTGTTTCAGAATCTCACTGTCCTTTTTCCGGTTCTGGAGTTCCTGTTTCAGCTGATCAATGGAGTTTTTATCCTGGATGGAATTTATGATCTGCCAGGCTTCTGTTTCTGACAGACCATATTTTGTCATGAACTTTTCAAAGATATCTCTTGCGGCATATTCCAGCTGGAGAGAGGCTTTCCGGTATACTCTGGCAATGAGATCTGCTGTTTCTTCTGCATCCTCCATAAACTGATACATATCCCAGGCAGATCTCTGTTCCCAGTATTTCCTACTCATTTACCTTTTCCTTATCATCCGGATTCTGTTCTGGTGGTGTGTTATCCTGCATGCCAAACACTTCCTGCTGCCGCTTCAGATTCTCTTCTTCCTCTGTTTCCAAGGCTTTCAATTCCTCGTCCACATCCTCCACAAACGGAACCTGTGAAAGCAAGGTCTTCCGGCTTACTTTTCCCCACAGATTTGCCACAATCTGGGATATCTCCAGGAGATTTTTCGGCAGTGCTCTGGTGAATGTCATCGTGATTCCGGATGGATCGATGCTGGTTCCGTGCAAAGCCAGATAGTTACAGAATATCCGAACTCTTTTTCTCAGACCTTTTTTATAATATCTGGTCTTGATCTTTGTGATATTTTCCATGCCCAGGAGCTTAAATTCCATAGCCACACCACTGACGTTCCCTCCGAAGCTTTCATCTGACATACAGGGAATGTGGGAAAACTTATGGATATCCTGCTCAATGGCTTTCTTAAGAATCTCCACACCGCTTTCATCAAAAGTCCTGGTCAGATATTCTGCTTTGGCTGTGTCCGGCATCTCAAGAACCTTGTACTTTTTAAGACGGGCTTTGGCCTTTCGGATGCTCTCGTCTCCATCCTCAGTGTTCGGTTCGTCCTCATCGGTCAGCAATGTTCCATAGATGGCCAGGATCGCATCAATAAACTGCTCCTTATCGGTCACACGATCGCTCATCAGCGCATTGTATGCATCGATCAGTGGGATCTGCAGTTCAAAATCTCCGATGGCCAGTTTATTGTTCAGGTATTCAATGATCGGGATCTCACCAAGATAATGGGGCACCGCCGGCTCTGTGGTTGCCTGGATCGTATTGCTGTTCTCAATGTCCAGCTCGTACTTATAGTTTGTGGTCACTACTGTGGCCATATAGTGATCCGGAAGCTCCCCGGAATCATCTTTCCGGATATAATAATAGACAGCAAAGAGTTCGTTTTCCTCTATGCTGTCGTCTTTTACCATGAAGGTATTCTCAGAGGACAGGTTCTTGGTCTGCAGGTTATTCTCGTTTTCCTTCACATAGACATATTCATAGGCCAGGCCGTAGATAGATGCCTCCAGGCCGTTGTCTCCATCTGTCTCGTCCGCTCCGGCCACCTCCAGTGCGTCTGTGAGGGCCTTGATGTCTCCCTCTGATTTGTACGTCACCGGATTGCCGATGAAATAGCTGCTGGCTGTATCAGAGATGTCTTTTGCATGATTGCACACCAGGCGGTTTTCCCGTTTGGTTTCATCCAGGATCTTGTGCTTTCCTTCATAGTAGGACATATTCTTCTTCAGCCGGTCCACCTTACTGATGTGTTTGCTGATCAGCTGGCGGATCACCTGCTTATCCGGATTTAACTCATCGAAACTTTCTCTCGGTATTGTAAATGTGTATATTTTTCTCACCTCCTTATCTCTCGGAAACGTGCTGCTTTTCTGCCGATTATGGTGCTGCATAGGTACCTCACAGCGTCACAACAATGATCGAATTGTTTCACCGGTTTGTCTTCTCCTCTTTCCAGGGCTTTCTCATCCCAGATGTAAGAAGCAAATTCTTTTATGGTTTCTTTACAGGAAGAAGCAAAGACAATCTTCTCCAGGTTCAGAAGCATTCCAACCAGCCGGATTCCATCCAGAACATCATTGTTGGCTTTCAGGACCTTATATCCCCGTTTCCGGAGTTCTGCAATAAAAGAAGCAGCCGATGGATCCACGATGATCGCTTTGATCCTGGTTCCATCCAGCCACTCTTTCAGGTCGTCTGCATATTCTGAATCTGTTTTCTGTTTACCTTTGTCTCTTCCGGAATAGTAATACTCCCGGATGCAGTACCATTTCCCGTTGGTTCCTTTATTCCACAGCAGGAATACTGTGGCGTTCTGTGTACCGTAATCACAGGAAACGTACCTGTTCCCGTTGACCAGCAGCTGATAGAAATCTTTGATGTCCTGGACATGTTTGTTCTCGTCGAACATGTCGTAGATAATTCCCTCTGCTGCCGCCCACAGTCCCATAATGTAACGTTTAAAGAATACTCCAACGTACATGCTCCTGTATCTGGCCTTGATTTCTTCATCCAGGGACAGGTTATCGTCCATAGTGAAGTGGAGATACAGAATATCTTTCAGACCGGGATCTTTCCCCTCTGCTGCCGCCTGCTGCATCCTCCGGGCAGTTTCTTCTTTTCCCAGATATCCGGTGGATTTATCTATCCAGTTCTGTTTGAACCAGTGATACGGGCCATCGGGGTTGCAATTAAACCAGAACTTTGAACCTTTTACAGAGCATCGGCCTGTTGCCTGGTTCACAAAAGATTCCGGCATCAGGGCAACTTCATCAAAGAACACGCCGGCTAAAGTGATTCCCTGGATAAGATCCTGAGATCTTTCATCCTTGCCGCCAAAGATGTAGAAGTAGTTCTCTTTCCCATCTTTTCGGATGGTCAAAAGATTGTCTGCCCTGTGGTCTGCGATGGAATATCCTCTTGACAATAACATCAGTTTCAACCAGAACAGAACGTTTCGCCGGAAGGATCCTATGGTCTTTCCGCACATGGCAAAGTTCTGTCCAGTGAAGGTACTCATGGCCCACATAACGAATGATAAAGACATGCTGATTGTTTTTCCTGATCGGATTGCTCCATCAGCGATAACTCCGTCCATATCATGAACTGGAGATTCTTTGCACCACCAGGTCAGGACCTGTTTCTGTTTTCTTGAGAACGGAGAAAAATGAAACGTCTGGCCTATCTGCCTGTTGGCTCTGTTGGTTTTCATCTTCTGCAGCTTATCTTTCAGAGTTTTGAGTTTTTCATACATTCTCATCACCCCAGACATCCTGCGCTGTTGCATTCATTGCCTCCAGGAAACCATCATCTGTGATTTCTTCTACCTGGTTATCCTGCTTCAGCATCTCAAATTCAAGCTGCATGGTTGCAAGTTCCAGCTTTGCATCGTCATAGCCAAACTTATGCAGCATCTCGATAGCTTTCTGCTGCCGGGCCTGCACTCTGGTCAGAGCATCCTCTATGGCCTGGATCTGGCCAAGGATGCCTTCGTACTTTCGAAGTTCTGTTTGTTTTCCTTTTTCGGTACCGGAAGTATATTCTGTTACAGACATTCCGCATGGTACCGAATCTTCTTCTGATCCTGTCTGAGCTTCCAGTTCACGGAGAGACTGGATTCTTTTCAGCATCCGGCGTTCCCTGACTGCAAGAAGCTGGATTTCTCTGAGAAGCAGCTGCTCTTTGTCTGGCCTGATCATCTCTGCCAATGTTCTTTCTTCTGGTTCCAGGGTATCAAAAAAGAGAGTTTCAAACTCTCCTGTCCTGACTGCATTCTTATTTCCCGGCGGGCCGGTTCCTCCATGCCCCTCCGCATTTTTATTTCCGGGCTGTCCGCCCTTCTTTTTCGCAACGTTGCGTTTATTCTTTTGCAACGTTGCATTATCCCATTTGTATCTATTTTTCCAGCTTCGAATCGTCCCTACCGGGATTCTGAGCTTCTGAGAAACTTCAATTAATTTCGCTCCAGAAGCATATAGCTTTCTGGCCTCTTCTACTCTCTGATCTGGTGCTCTTGGCAAGCCTCACCACCTCTCATTCGTTTCGTTTTTGATATTTGTAAATTACAGTCCTGCCGGCACCATAGTGACAGCCGATTGCCGCCACGCCGAAAGGAGGTGTGTTAACACTTACATACAGTGAATCCATGCGTAAAGTATGTATGTGCTGGTGCCGTGCACGCTGTAGGAAAAATTGCATTAGAAAAGCACCCCGAAGGGTGCCTTTCTATCATCTATAATATTTATGTATGATCTTTTTTCGAATTGCAAGATTCAAACGTACTTTTACATATTTTCTCTTCATCTAATCCTGACAAATGCAATGATAATTTTACATATAATTGATTTTTAACGGTATCCGCCCCTTCAATTTCTCGTGCTAGTTCCAATGCATTTTTTATTTTAGAATCCTCTGTCAATTCTTTAAAAAACTCAGATATTTTCTCATTCGCCTTATTTGATAATGTGTAAAATAATGCAGAAACAGCTTCTACTACTATACCAGATACAATGCCTGGCCACTGATTATTATTTGTATGCATTCCATATCCAACACTAACTATAATAACTAAGAATCCCGCTATACTTCCGCCAAAACTTAACCAAAATGCCATTTTAGATTGCCACAATCTTTGCTTGTGGTACTCTTTTTTCATTTGTTCTGTTTCATTTGGAATAGACCCTTTGTCAGAAAGAACAAATTTACCTGCTGTCGATATTTCATAAGTTAAATTCTCGTTTTTAACGGCAGAAATTCCTTTTCCATTCTTATCATTTATTTTTTTCTGCATGCGTTACTCCTTTTTTATCAAATTAGTTGATAACGCATTTATAAAAATTGTATTTCCACAATTATCACAAGTAACAGGAATTACTGGCACAATAGACGAATTTGGTCCTCCAAGCACAAAATTACCATCATTAAATTCTCGTAATTCAAAAACCTTATCAGATACATTCCAGGCTCTTCCTCCGCACATTGGACATACTTGATTTGTCCAATGTGTATTAATATGATCAATTATATTTTGTCCATTTGGTTTAATCATCATTCTTCTCCCAACATACATTTTTATGTATTTTATCACTTTGCTCATATTTTTACCAGCCTTTCTTTAAGTAAAACGCCCTACATTTCTGCAGGACGTTTTGAAAAAAATGTATGTTGTTAAAAATTCCCCTATATAGAGAAATCAGAACAGATGGATTCGAACCACCTCTATGCTGATTCATGAGTCAGCTGTTCTACCACTGAACTATATTCCAAAACTGCTGCCAGAGTGTAGGCTGGCTCTGGCAGCTTGTTGCAAGAAGGAGCCTCGTCGTCTCTGCGCCTTTGGCTTCTATTGTATTGTATAACGATATTTCCGATATAAACGATATTTTTTACTTAATCTCACATTTTTTCAAATATGTATCCCTGATGTAAAGTCTCGGATAGTCCGGACTCTGGGAATATCCTGTCTTTTCTGCTATCTTCTCCCATGTCATTCCCTGCTGGTAAAATGCCTTAAACACATATCTTGTCTGGCCATCTTCAATGTTCTGAATCCAGTTGTCCACTGCTGCCACCTGCTCATTTTTATGCTCATATGTTCTCTTTCTTCTATCATATCTCTCCTGATCAAATCCAACTACACTCTGTGGCCGTGCAAAACCTGTGCTGTAATCAAATATTGTGCTGTTCCCTAGCCCTGCCTCCCCCTGTTCCATTTCAGCCAGTTCCATGCTGAGGACCGGTATTTCCCTCTTTAACTTTCTATAATTGTCCAGGAGCTTCCTGGTGATCTTGATCTCGCCCACTGGTATCCTCCCCTTTCGATGCTTTTAGCCGGGAACGCGTATGCTCCCGGCTTTCTCTGCATTTCTTTTATTTATCCGCGATCACGGCATCCGCTCCCTGGACTGTAACCCAGCCATTTTTGTAATGCGCTTCTGCTTCCTTCATTTTGATCAATTCATCTGTAATGGATGCACTGAGTTCTTTATTAGCCTCTGCCTGTGCTTTTGCCTTGGTTTTTGTGTTTTCTGCTTCAGCTGCTGCTTTAACCTTAGCTTTCTTTGCGTCTGCCTCTGCCTTGGTCAGTTCAATCTGGGCATCCGCTTCAGCCTGGAGCTTTTCTGTTTCTTTCTGGACTTTAACCTTTTCCTGTTCTGCCTGAGCCTGCTGTTTTTCCTGTAAAGCTGTCACTCTGTTATCAATAGCCTGTTTCAGCTTTTTATCCGGATGAACATCTACGATAGAGGCATCCAGGACTTCAATGCCATATTTTTTGTGAAAATCCTTATTAAGATATTCCGTGATGGCATTGTTCAGTTCGGATCTATTTCCGGAATAGATATCCATCATGGAATAATTCGTTGTAATCTCCGAGATTTTTGATTTCAGAACAGTTTTTACACGATTTTCAATGATATCTTCTCCATCCATTCCTTTGAAACGTTTGTATGTATCAATCACCGTGTCCGGATCATATCGGTAACTCATCTGGAAAGATACTGCAATGCTGGCATCGTCTGATGTGGCCACTTTAAAAGAATCATCCTCTTTACTGCCGTCCCTTTTGTCCTTTGTGAGAACGAGGATTTCGTTACTGGTACTGAATTCCTTTACTTTGTTCATCGGTGCGATAAAATGCATTCCCGGGGTGAGTACTGTATCCTGTACTCCATCTTTGTAATTGTAGACGATACCAACTTTACCTGTGCCGATAAGATCCATTCTTGATACAGTGTATCCTCCGCCAAGAACTGCTACTGCTACCACGATTCCGATAATAATCTTACTTTTCATTTTTGTTCTCCTTTTCTTTGATAGCTTCTTTTACTTTGTTGTATGTTTCATCTTCAATCTCGAATTTCTTCTGCTGCCGCCTGATCGACAGGATCACTCTGCTTCCTATCCAGGCCAGCACCAGAGCTGCGATTCCGAACACCATGCCGGAACCAAGAAATATTACCCACATTGTTCTCATCTCCTCTGCGGCCATTCTTTTCCTGTTTTCTTTTCTCTTATCACTGCCACCTCTAATCCTAAACGACCAGCTATATTGTTGAGTAAGCAATAGTCGTTATAGACGTGTGTCGGCATCCGGTTGGCCCTCCGGATTGCTTCTCCTTCTGTTGGTGCTGGGTAACCTTCGTTGTTTTTATAACTCATTGTTGTTCACCTCCTCCCAATCAAGTGCTTGACCGCATTTATGGCAATAATTACTATTTCGATAAATATTTTCTTCTCCACATATAGGACATGTGCCTATGCACGTGTAATATCTTCCTGAAAAATCATTAACCGCCCTCATATCCTTCATTTTTATAGGAATCTGCTTTTCCAACGCTTCAATAGCTGTATCATATGTCTGAGCTCTCTTTTTCTGTTGTATGGCAACAATTTCTCTAAGTGCTTTCGTGGTACCAAGCTGTTCCATAACACCTGCAGAAATATTTTTTTCAAATTTCAACTCTTTTATTGCTTCTTTTTTATCCACGTTTTTCCTCCATTTCACTGAGTCTTTCCTCTGCATCTTCACGTCTGGCAAATACAATCTGCTTGACCTTGCCGGCTTTTATGTAATGCAGTGTGTTTCCTTCCAGGTATGGATAGTGTATCTCTTTCCAGTTTTCTGGAAGAAGATCTGATGCACCTGGGCAGTTCTGATACAGGATACAGTTACTGCAGGTTCCATCTTCACTGGCCGGCTGGCTTCTACAGAACTGGATTAGTGTGTTGTATGCTGCCAGTGCCAGCTCTGGAGTAATGTCCAACTTCTTTTCATGTTTCTTGATTCTGGGTTTCTCTGCCTCCCGATACCGGTCACAGTGGTCTCCGTCTTCTACAAGGATTCCTTTACGATCACAAAGACCATCGTCGTTATCGATACAGTTTTTGCATGTCTTCATATCTTTCCTCCTTACGATATCCTGATTGCTCTGTTTACCCGGCGCTGGCCTTTTGGCCTGGGTGTGAAAATCTCTTTTTCTTTACATTCCATCGGACTGCAGCCCCTTGAGTGACCTGTGATCAAAAGATATTCGCAGAACCTGGAACCAGTCGTGTTTGTGTCTCCGCCTCTGGAAAAATACAGGCATTTCTCGCAATGTTTCTTTTTGTTATGATTAATCTCTCTTTCTGTCAGCTCTGACCATTTCTTCATCATTCTCTCCTGACGGACCTAAAAAGTTTCGTCCGAACACTTCCATAAATTTTGCGTGACCATATCTCTTTTCAAATTCTCTCTGTGCCATGCGCTGCATCTCGTGCCGGATCCGGGCGTTGTTGTGTACAGCCTCCGGGCCGTAGATGTGATGATCATTGCACAGGTATACTTTCAGACCATATTCCTCAGAGTTCTTCCGGTTTGGTCCTCCGAACACATGATGCTCATCAAGGATCCTGTGTTCATTCCAGTTATCGTGAAGCGCAACACAGAGATAGCAGGTCCGGCTGCTCTTGTCATGCAGGATGCTGGCCGGATGGCGCATTCTCTTTTTCTTTTCTTTTGTTTTCGGGAATAACATTCCTTCTCCTTTCCCCTGCCGCAGTCTGACAGGCTCGTGCGGCAGGATGTCATAATTTATGTGAATCTGATTTTCAGAAAACACCCTTTACTCAATCCATGGACGTCCTTTTTTGTCCACTTTTCCACACAGCCATTCTTCCCAGAAGCTGATCTCTCGTAACCTGGAGAATGGTATACTTCCAAAGGTCCGCATTGCTGCTGCCACGTAATCCGCCCAGCCGTATAATGTGAGCGTTTCAAGATATTCTTTCCGGGTTATTGCTTTTTCCGGAATAGCTTCCGGAATAGTTTCATTGTTTTCCGGTACTGGGTCGGACTTCTGTTCTTCTTTATGGATCTCCGGTGCAGAATCTTCTGGTTTCTTTTTCGAGATATCTGGTCCTTGCACCGGTTCCGGCATATATTCCGGATGCTGATCGATACTGTCCTGTCCGGGGATCTGTTCTTCCGGTTGCGCCGGCGCAATCTCTGGTTTTTCAATCACCTTCTCGGCTGAAATATCCTCCTGTACCTTTCCGGTGATTTCACCGCTATACTCTGGCATCTTCGGTTCCACAGGTTCTTTCTGTTTCTGGGCTGTTGTTCCCTCGCCTGGCAGTACCCCGAAGCATTTCTCCCAGGTATGCGCCCCTGCATCGTACTCATCGAACAGGCTGTGCACCACATCAAGGAAATATCGATACGTAATATCCACCGGCATCTCTCCGAACACTTTGACCATGATCCCTTTTGATTCATCATAAAACATCAGATACACAGTGCCTTTCCGGTAACTCCTGCTGCCGGACGGGCTGATCATCTCTGCCAGGTCTTTTGGTTCCGTGATCGAGCTGTACACTGCGTTGAGGATGTCTTTATTCTCCCTGCAAAACTCCTGTATCGTTGCTTTCAGCTTTTCTTCCGGGCTTTTGGCACCCTTCCAGTCAAACAGCCGGGCCGGATCTGCTTCATTTTCTTTTTCAAACCTCTGGAATTCTCTGATATCCTCCCTTTTTACTTCCGGCGTGAACATCTGCCGGTCTGCTTCCTGGACCTGCAGGAGTTCGGTCAGCTGCGAGAACTTAAATTCCCGGTACTGTTCTTTCAGTTCCGGTGTATCCCCGTCTGCAGAATATGTTTCATATACGGTCATAAAACGGCTGACACCGGTCCTGTTCATCCCATATTCTGCTGCCGCAAATTCGGCTATGCTGCTGTATCTGTCATTTTTATAAGCACCTGACCGGTCGATCCTGGTCAGCTGCCATCCGATCCGGACAAAACTCTTTACGATACCCCCAAGATTATTTTTGATGTCGTTTTTACTCTGGATGTATTCATCCATACTCAGCTGTACATATTCCATGCTTTCCTCCTCATGCGGTCACTGACTTTATCTGATCTTTTTCCTTTAATGCTTTTATGTATCTTCTCAGATGCCTTTCTATCCTGATTTCATCTGGCTTTGTATCCCGGATCCCATACCACTGCAGGATCTTTGTCCCGCAGATCTCTATTGTGATATACGGTGTTTCCGGCGCTGACTTTGAACGCAGGAAAAGGATCGTGCTCCGGCCGGTATTATGCTTATTCAGATAGCTGTCCCCGCCGACGCAATGATGGAGGATCCTTCCTTCTGCAACGATCTCTTCTGCTGATCTTGCCGGCCGTATCAGATAATCCTCGTCTTCGTAAAAATATTGATTTCTCAGACCCCTGTAGTTCTTTCGGATGTCCGGATATTTTTCGCTAACTGCCTGTTCTCTCTTGCGGATTTCTTCCGCATTTGTCTCAATGACCATCTGGTCATGGGCAAGCCTCAGGTCTCTCGGAAAAAGGAAAATCTGGTTATGCAGGTCATACCCCCTCTGTATCCGCATATGCAGATAATCCACATAAGTGCGGGTTACGCCGCTTACAGCACCTGCTGCCCTTCCACACATGGGTTCCTGCATAGTATCCGGGATCCCGCATCCGGAATACTGCTCTATCCTGTGCATGAACTTTGCTACTGTGGTATATTTCAATATTTCTTTCAGATCGCTCTGCCGTACCTGGCTTTCCGCAAGGAATATGCTTTCCTGTACTGTCACGTGAAGTCCCATCCGTTTCTCCATCTGCCACACTTTCAGATAGTCAGGGTTTCCCTGCAAGGTCTTCAGGTCCCTGAGCCTTCTTTTATAGATTCCAAGAAAACATTCCGGCTTTATGGCATCCTTGTCTGCTATGATCCCGCAGTAGCCCTCTACTATGGATTCCGCTATATGATGTAATCCCATTTTCACAAACATCTCTATCTGCGGCCATTGGATATATCTTTCGAGGTATTCTTTCAGGTTGTACATGGTCTTATGTTTTCCATACATCTCTGCTGCCGAATATCTCAGGAATGTGGTCCGGAGTTCTTTGTAGCTTTCCGGATATATCTTTGCTGCTTTGATCGAAATGTTGTTCATTCCGCACAAATTGCAGTCATCCCAGAATTCTCCGGAGTAAGAACTAAATTTATGATAATCTGTCTGTGGCCTTTTTCCTTTTTCCAGGTAAGTCCTTGCGATCTCAGTTATGATCATCTTTTCGCCTGCGCCTATCATGATCTCTTTTTCATCCAGGAAAGTATCCAGTCTGTATATTTTTTCTATCTCCACGTATCTGATCACTGCTCCGTCGTCCTTATATCTCTGTGCAATAAAGCAGTTCATCCCATGCCCCCATACTCCTTTGACCTTTCCCTGGGCTTTATACACCCCTGCAGCACCACAATGAGGGCACGTTCCCACCGAATCATGTTGCGGGACCGGGATTATCTTTTCAAACTGTCCCTCGTAGGTGTCTTTTCTTCTGACCGCTGCCTCCGTCACCTGTCCGCATGCAGAGCAGGTTATATCCGCATATCTTCCATGACGCTTGTAGTACAGGAAGTGTTCTGTTCCGATGCCTGTTTTTTTCGCCCAGTCTTCCAGTCCTTTCGGAAGCGGCGGGGTGTTCTGTTCCCGTTCTTTAAGCCTGTCCGCACGTTTGTCTTCCCTTTTCTGGACTCTTTGCGCTTTGATGTTATAGATCAGGCTCTGCAGGGCACCTACCCAGGTGGTGTATTTCCGTTCCCACGTATCTCCAGTAAACTTCCACACCATATCTCCCTGGGACCTAGCCATATAACACTTGTTGTCTCTTTTTTTGCAGTTACTGCCAATCTTTTCCCTTTCTTCATCCAGACCTGCTGCCGACCAGACCCCTGCATCCGGATAATACAAGCCCCAGTCCTTCTGGGTAAACACCATCCGGATCCACGGGGTCTGCAGCTCCCGTTTTTTGTTTTCGTAAACTTCAACAAACAGATGACTCTCTCCACGGATATCCTGCAAAAATACAACTGCTGTGTTACGATACTGTTTGTCTGCCCTGACACCGCCCCGGAAAGGGATCTTTTCTATCTCCTTTTTCTTCATTTCCTGCTGCCTCCCAGATAGTAATCACGGATCAGTTTTTTTGCGGTACCCATGTCCGGATCTCCGAAGGTCACTTTTCTGGCGTTGACTCCTGCAGCCTTTATGATCTCCTTGTCCAAAGGTACCTGGTTCTTAAAGGCATACTTCAAGATCTCTGCGATGCACTGCTTTAGGCTCTTTCCTTTCTTGCGGACCTGGTGTGCGACCATCTCATCCTCCATACAGAGCCCCCGGATATACTCCACCCAGTCATTCATCAGACCGGCCAGTTTCAGAGATCCGCATTCCACATCCAGTTTCCCCATGGCGGCCGTCACAGCGTCACAAAGATACGGGATATCGCCGGACTGATACATCTCAACATAGTCTTCCGGGATGCCGTTCTCCTGCGCCATCACTTTCAGGCTCTGGATATCTCCTTCATTCAGCAGATTCTCTGCAAGCTCGTTGATCTCCCTGCAGCTGCTCATCTCTCCAAATTTTTCAAACATTTACATCTTCTCCCTTCATTTTTTTCATAGCTTCCTGAAGCCAGTTTGAGTAACTGTGCTTCCCGGCTTTTGCTGTTAATGTTAAGTGATGCTCTTCTATCAGCTCCCAGATCCTTTTCCAGAGTTCTGCATTCCCAATCCTGGTGCCTCTGGCATCTTCCCAATTGGCTGCTGCCATTTCCGGAAGTTTCCGGATACGGGATACCACATAAACATCTTCTGTATGGACGCAGACATTGCTTGTCTTTCTGATCCGCGATAATGCTGCCGCCAGGTTTTGAAGGGTTGCACTGTGGTATGTTCCAGAAATACATTGGAACCCTTCTGCTGTTTTAATTGCGCCGGCGCAAATCGTTTCCAGGATATATGCACATTTTCTCTCTGTATTCTTCTGGGCCTTGCTGTCTGCCTCCAGATATATGTCTACTTTCCACATGTCAATCCCTTCTATTCCCTGTTCTGACCAGTATGTAATGCCGGTATGCGTAGCCTGTCACCTTGTTTTTCCCATGTTTTACTGAACCAGGAACAATCGCCCATCCCTTTGGTGGTTTCGGATCTCTCGGTATCCCCTGCCTGTCCACCAAGCTCCGTTTTTTTATCTCTTCTTTCTCCGGATCCTTGCGGATCAGGTTTCTGGATGGGTGGTACCGTTTCAGGTCCTCTGGCTCATGTTCTTTCAACGGCTTGGTTATGTATTCTGCCAGTTCTCCGGAATCTACGTCATACACTCTCTTTGTCTGTGCATGGCCATGGTTCCATAACATTTCCACTAGAAGCCCTGTATCTGTCTCATTGTTTGATTTCCGGTTGACCAGGATATGTACGTGGGGTCCGCCCTGCTTTCCAATCTCCAGGCGGTATATGTACTTCAACTCCCATCCATATTTTTTATACCTGTCCCGAAGCTTCCGGATAAACTTTGACATATCTTTCTGCATCTGTTTCCAAGGTGGGCGTGATCCTTTCTTGTATGTCAGTGTGAACCAGTAATCTCCTATTCCGAAATTCCATTTGATCAGACGACGGACATCCCGTTCCTTTTTCCATTGGTTCTGTTTAGCGATCTCTTCCGGAGTGGCTTTTCTCCTCTTCTGTCTTTTCTGTCCCCTGGCTCCATATCTGCCCGTATGCTTTTCTTCAACTTCCCTGGTGTTTCCACAGTCCCAGATCCATCTTATATATCCACACCTCATAAGCAATCCTTGTCCTATCTCTAATACGTTTAATCAAGCCTGCAAGGGGACTCGTACCCCAAAAATAAATACGGGCTTTTCACCCGTGCCGCTTGACTGTTCTCCTCCCAGATGCTATGATGATGTTGAACGTTTACATCTGGGATTTTTCCCTTTGCCAGCACACTGCTATGTGCTGGCATTTTTTATCTTCGTTTCTTATATCCCGTCCCGACCACGGCAACAAACGCCACCTGCCAGAACAGCCCTGCCATCAGGATCATCTCTGCCGGGCTTCTCCACTGCCAGAACGGCAGATTTGCCACCGGGAGGGCTATACACAGGGATATGATCGCATCTCGTTTCATTTCTTGCCTCTTTTCTTATGTTCCTCATCCACCAGAGGGTGGAGCTCTGCAAGTTCCTTCTACCCCACGGATTTTCTTATGTAATAATCATTCACTATCCGGGATACGTTATCTATAATCTTCTGGTTGTCTTCCGGAGTATTGTTCTTGCAGTAGTCGTCGTGGATCCGGATTACTCCTCCGGATCCGTTTTTGATTTCTTTGATAACTGCCATCTAGTTCACCTCCTGTTTTATCGTATGGAGATTGTGTTTATTGTGTTTATAGAATTTTTACTACTTTATCGAACGCTTTTTCTTGTGTTTTCGACAGTACGTTCCTATTCTATATATACAGGGTGCTGACACACCCGAGTACATATGGAAGGAGGGTTGATTATGCGAAGATCTCAGACACCGTTTAATGGCAAACGTTTTCTGCTTAATATCAATACCGGCGAAATTCACGACTTGGATAATGAAACAGCAGAATGCAAAATTGATAAAATTAAGCCAGAACACATTAGGATGGATAATTCTTATATGTCTTGTTTGATTTATGCAAAAATGATGGGATGCCCAAACGGAAATGGCTGTTACTATTGCCTACGGGATAAAGACGATCGGTCTTAACCCTTCCTTACGACCTGCATCATTAATCCGGCGCAGGTCTTCTTCTGTTATCTTGCTTTCCAGATGTTCTGCTAAAGCTTCTGGATTATCGTGGAATCTTTTTCCAAATTCTATAATTACGCGAGCTGCAAGATCTGTATTTGTCTGTTTTAAGAGATCAAATCTGTTCATTTTTTCCACCTCTTTATAAAAATTTAAGCAAATTGTCGAACGTCTTTCATTGACTGTCGAGCTGTATGCTCCTATCCTGTAAATACAGGCACTGCCATGCCGAGTATCAAAGAAAGGAGGATCTTTATGGAAAGAAAGTATTCTGTAACTGGTTTTTGTCCAAAAGCAAATAAGGATATCAAGGTATCAGCCACTTATGTCTTCAACACTAATGTATGGGAAAAAGGCATTAGTGAACTCCCTTGTTCATCTCCGTGTAAAGACGAATGTCCTATTCTCGCTTCTGCTCCAGATGAATTAAGGAGTATCTAAAACCAGTTCTATTCCATTCTCCCTGCAAAGCTCTACTATTTTATCTTTAGGAATTACACCCGATGCAAGCAGTTTACTGATTGATATGTATTGTCCTTTATATGGTTCCGGCAATGCAGGGAGCATTTTTGCGTCTAACGTAACATTCGTTGCTTTCAGTTCGATCTGTAACACAGGAAGTCCTTTGTTTTCTTTGTAACTCTGTGAAAATCTCACTCCTGCAACTCCCGGAAGCTCTTTTCCGTCAATGAAAATTTTTGTGTTTGTAATTCCATCTGTCTGAATTAATATTTGTGGTTTTCTTATGTTTTCCATCCTAATTCTCCTCTTGGTCTGACATAAATATTGACTTTCTACTGTTTCTCTCCTATTCTTTTCTTACAGGGCACTGGCATGCCCGAGTATCTCAAAAAGGAGAAAATATCATGCAATTAACACCTGACTGTATACGTGATGTTTTACTTGAACTTGAAACATTTCATATGGGTGCGTACAAAGCTGATGAATTTCAAAACTCTATATCATCACATGATCGTGAACAAGTTTTGTATACCCTCATTAAATTGTTTGAGGGTGGCTATATCAACGCTCAATACGAACGATCACCTACTGGCCAGTTGATTACATTTCGAGTTTATGATATGACTTTTCAAGGACATGAGTTTCTTGAAAAAATCCGGTCAGAAACCGTATGGGATCAAAAATTAAAACCTGTTTTTACAACCATCGGTTCCATGTCTTTGGATGTAATATCCAATGTAGCAAATAGCGTCATAACATCCCTCGTCTTAAAAAAACTGAACTTATAATTTAAAAAGCTTTTTTGCTGCGAAGTGGGTGCATTCTTCCAGATCCTGATTATCCGGAAGTTTGTATCCGCTTTTTTCGATATAATAGATAAGTGCTGCACAAGAAATGCTTCGAGTCAGCCACCCTACGGCGCATATCGCTGTTGATATAACAAAAACTGCTGTTATCACTTCTCTCACCTCCTATCCGGCCTTGCGGGCCTCAATGGTTATCCTACAAGCCTTCTTTCCTGTAATACTGTTGTAATATCTTTCATAAAATGCTAATCAGCTTTCTCATCTTCAAATTTTATGTTTCCAATTACTTCCCCGATAAGCTTTTTTGTAGAGTAAAATGTACAAACTAAAATAAGAAAAAACATTTTATGAAACCACCAGCACGCCGAAAAAACAGCTAACGTCAGCATAGATGAAAGTAGTGATATCCACACTTTCTTTGAAATAATTACCTTTTCTTCTATCTCAGACTCCTCCCTTCTGGTATTTGTTTCTGTGTTGATGTTTTACTTTAATTTTCTTTTTCCCGGTAAAATGATTAAAATTATTTGGTGTACTCATTGACTTTCCCTGCTTTCTTTCATATTCTTGTGATATAGGTACTGGCATTTCCTAATACATACAAATGAAAGGAATTCTGCTCATGAATTTACAAAAACGTATTAACGCAACTCCTCTTTCCCCAGATTGTCCTAAAAAAAGCTTTGAAATCGAACTACCAAGTCAATGTCCAATATGTGATACAGCCTATGGAGAATTTCCAAAGTCAAGTTTTTATATCTCCGATTACTCTGGGAGCTTTTTATACTCGATTTTCTTTTGCCCGCATTGTCAGCAATGTTTTATGGTAAAATACTCTACTTTTTCCGCCTCCCCTAGCTTTATAGATGCTGGACACATAGAGCACATATTTCCAAGATCTTTACGAACTACAGACTTTTCCGAACAAATAAAGCAACTTTCTCCGCAGTTTGTTAAAATCTATAATCAAGCAGAACTGGCAGAAACTACTGGTTTAACCGAAATATGTGGAATTGGATACCGTAAAGCTTTGGAGTTTCTTATAAAAGATTACGCCATTCATAAAAATCCTGATTCAAGTGAAGAAATAAAGAACACACCATTAGCTAAATGTATCGAGAAATATATATCCGCAGATTCAATCGTTACACTTGCAAAACGTTCCGCTTGGATTGGAAATGACGAAACTCATTATGTCCGTAAACACGAGGAGTTTAATTTCACCGATATGAAAAACTTTATAGAAGCTACTCAATATTTCATTTCGATGGACCTTGTTGTTGAAAAAGCATCAGCTATCTCGCCAAAATAGCTTATTCATCAAGAGTTTTAAAATCTATTGCCAGTTCAAAATTTTCCAGCCGATTGATTGTCTCCCGCAATTGATCGGCTTCTTTTTTTGCCTGTTTTATCAACTTTTTGAACTCCGGCAAATTCATAACTTCTATATGAAGTCTCCCTGTTCCTACTTCAGTTTTTTTTGTGTAATATCCTTCTATCTCTCTTCACCTTCTTTTCTATAGTTGTGTTTATTCCTATGCAGTTTTATTTAGTTGAGATATTCTCAACTTTATGAGTAAAAAAATAAGCGTGTATATCTGAAAACGGAATTTCCAATGCGTGTATCGCATTTTCCATTTCGTCTTGCCCCCAGTCCACGACATTATTTAACTTATTGCTTACCGAAACCTCTGACAGTCCTATATTCTTTGAAAACTCCGCTTGTGTTCCAAACTTTTCTTTTATACGGCCTCTCAGTTTCCTGTAATCATAAGGCATGTTCTTTCACCTCCTTGCGTTGAGTTTTTCTCAACTGTATTTATAATAGCATTGCCTTACGCTCGTGTCAATGTATTTTTTAAGTTTTTCTCAATTCTTTTAAATAATTATTGATATTTTCTCAACCCTGTTTTATAATGCTATTAAAGAAATCTTTAAGGAGGATCATAACGCCTTGAATAAAGTTGAAATAAAAGAGCGAATAAAGCAGGGGCTGGAGCTTCGTGAAATAACTCAGAGTCAGCTTGCTTCAAAAGCAAACATTGATAAAGGTCAATTAAGTTCTTATATATCTGGGAAATATAAACCACGTCAAAATAATATAGATGCTCTCGCTGCTGCATTAAATGTTAATGAGGCCTGGCTTATGGGATTTGATGTTCCTATGGAGAGAGTTTCAGATAAGGTGAAATCCTTTCAGACAGCTCCAAAGTCTGCTCAATGCAAGGAAATCATTGAAGTATGCGAACAGCTTACGCCACACAACCAGAGAAAAGTTTTCACATATTCAAAGAACCTTCTCTCCACCCAACAGATGGAGGAAGATCTTCTCGCTGCTCACGTTAGAACTGATGTAGAACAAACACCTGAAGGTGTTCAGCATGATCTGGATATTATGAACGATGATTCTCAATGGGAATAGAACATATCCGATCGGACTGACAGATACTTTGACAATATAATATACTTACCCAGGGAACTGTTGGGGCGTTATGTCAGCCGCCGGACACTTCTGTGAAAGGAGGCTGGTGCTGATGGTTACATACAATGATTTATTTACTTTTGTAATTATGCTTTGTGCAGTCATAACTCTTGTTATCACTTTTATGCATAAAAAATAGCGCCCTCGTCCTGGTAAGATAAGGCGCTATTTTTAGCAATTACTCTTGCCGGCGGTCAGGTGTACGCTGACCAACGGTTCTCTTGTTAAGTATATTATACAAAGTGTTAAAATATTTGTCAAACCATATTTTACCTTAAAACTATTACAGTAAAGAGGGATTTTTGTGTTTAATGCTTCGGAAAATGTACAGGTTATTGCAGCAAAAGCATTGGATGATATGATGATGCTTCTCACTTTTTCAAATGGTGAACAGCGACTTTTTGATGCTTCCTTATTAAATGGCCCTGCTTTCGCTCCATTAACTGATGAAAAAATATTCAAAGACTGCAAAATCGTAGATGGAGTCGTCACCTGGATGAACGAAGATATTGACTGTGCTCCTGAGTATATGTACGAGCATAGTTATGCGTATCTGTCTTTAAAATCCGTAATTTGAATTAAAAGGACTGATTTATTTGACCTACGAACAACTTTTAACTACTGCCGATCAGGCCGGTCTTACGGTAAAAGAACGTCCACTTCAAAATCATGATGGGCTGATCCGCGGCAATCGTATCGCTATTCGAAAAAGTATTGACACTCAGGCAGAAAAATCCTGTGTGCTGGCTGAAGAACTTGGTCACCACTACACCACCACCGGAAACATCCTGGAACAGTCAACTGATGTAATGAACCGAAAGCAGGAATACCGCGCTAGGCTTTACGGCTACAATCTCCGTGTTGGCCTGATCGGGATCATTAAGGCTTACGAAGCCCGCTGTCGGAATCTTCATGAGATGGCTGAGTATCTGGATGTACCGGAGGATTATCTCATTGAAGTGATCGACTGCTACCGTTCCAAATATGGGCAGTATGTTGCTGTGGATAATTATATGATCTATTTTGTTCCCCAGCTGGCCGTGATGAGAATTGATGTTTTATAATAAATGCATAATGATGGCATAGAGTAATAACCAAGTAGCAAAGGTCGGAAAGGCTCCCGACACACTCGCAAGAGTACCTGAGATGATGGATACGCCGCCCATCTTGTTACTTGGATTATCTTAAAGGTGTTGTCGTTATGGCAACACCTTTTTTCGTTCTATAATAAAAAATACAAATAAGCGATTTTCTATGATGAATATCGTATTGTTTGTGGATATTATAATTTAAAGGAGGCGTTTCTTATGAAAAAGAAAACCTGGTGTATCTCGTTGTTGCTGGCTTTATGCCTGCTCTTCTGTAGCATCCCTGTTCAAGCTGCAAGTGGTTGGAATTATTCATGTGGCGGTGGTTATCGAAAACCTATCACCTTAAAAAAAGGCAAAACTGTTACGGCTTATCTTGCACGCTCAGAGCGTATGGGATTCAATGTTCCCGGAAGTGGTTACAAATGGAGTAGTTCGAATAAAAAATGCGCTACTATTTCCCGCGGTGTAGCAACATATAAAAAAAATGGTTCTACAATCATTACAGCAAAAAAGGGAAAGAATGTATATAGGTGTAAACTTATAACAGAATCACCCAGAGCAGGAAAAGCCGTATCTACAATGACTGTCGGAAAAACCTATCAGTACTCTATTTATGGAACAAAACAGAAAATCGCCTGGAAATCTTCAAATAACTCTGTGGTTTCTATTAATTCCAAAGGAAAGACTACCGCAAAACGTTCTGGATATGTAACAATAACAGCAACTTTCGGAACTTATCATTTTGAATCTTATGTAAATGTCAATCCGAAACCCACTGTTGTAAAAACGTATAATATAGGACAGACCTGGAAAGTTCCTGGTCAGTGGAGTTTAAGAATCAATTCCGTCACAGAAATGGACGAACGTAATCCATATTCGGATGTTTATCCGGACGCTGTATATCTCATTGATTATACTTATGAAAATCTTGGATATGGTGATGGACTATATATTTCAATGGATCTTCAAAGAATTGTAGACGCAAAAGGCTATACTGGATATTCTTATCCAAACGATCAGGCATATTATCCTCAGGAACTTCCTGTTGGTGCCAAGTGTCACGCTCAGGGAATCATTGGTGTTGATCATGCCGGAAACTTCAAGATTTATGTTGATCAATATACCAACACAACATACAAAAAATATTCCGCAATTTTTAATATAAAGATCAATTAAACATATAAAAACCGCCCCAGTACGCCAATACCGGGACGGTGGTGGATCTCCGAAGAGATACCTCATTTCGCAAAAATATTGTATCATCTTCGGAGCGGCTGCACAATCAGAACATTTGTGTGGTCGTTATTTTTGTACCCATTTTTACATATTTTAAACCGAGGTGATATTATGGAACTTTTAAATGTATGTATCTACCTGCGTAAGTCCCGTGCTGATCGGGAGGCTGAAGCCAGGGGCGAAGGTGAAACTCTTGCACGCCATGAGCGAATCCTGTTGGATCTTGCAAAAAAGCGTGGCTATAATGTAGGGGCAATCTATAAAGAGATCGTTTCCGGTGAGACGATTTCTGCAAGGCCTGTTATGCAACAACTTCTTCGTGAAGTTGAATCCGGTATGTGGGATGGCGTCCTTGTTGTTGAAGTGGAACGTCTGGCCAGAGGTGATACCATTGACCAGGGTGTTGTTGCCAGATCTTTCCAATACTCCAACACATTAATCATTACTCCACTTAAAACTTACGATCCAAACAACGAATACGACGAAGAGTATTTTGAATTCGGACTTTTTATGTCCCGGCGTGAATACAAGACCATTCGCCGCCGTCTCACTGCAGGTCGCGAATCTTCCGCAAAAGAAGGAAAATATTGTGGCAGTAAACCGCCTTATGGATATTCCCGTATAAAACTTGTTGGTGAAAAAGGCTGGACACTGCAGCCTGTTCCTGACCAGGCAGAGATTGTCAAGCTTATATTCAATTTATATGTCCATGGAGTATCCGGCGAACGAATTGGAATGGCTAAGATCTGCCGTAAATTAAATGATTCCGGAATCAAGACCATGGATGGTGGCCTATGGACCATTTCTCGTGTGCAGGCAATCCTCAGAAATCCAGTATATGAAGGAATGATACGATGGAACAGTCGGAAAGCAGTAAAGCATATAAAGGATGGGCAAATAACTATCTCCCGTCCTTTCGCTCAGGATTATATTCTTGTCAAAGGCAGGCATCCTGCTATTGTATCAAGGGAACTCTTTCAGCAAGCTCAAGATATCGTAAACAAAAATCCTGCACGGCCGCTTAACTCTTTGCATGTTCTTCGTAACCCTCTTGCCGGTATTGTTCGTTGTGGAAAATGTGATCATGTTATGACTCGAAAATCCCCTAACGGAAGACAGGGTGATCTGATCCGGTGCCCATACAGTTCTTGTAGCAATATAAGCAGCAAGCTTCCTCTTGTTGAAAAAGCTCTTCTTGACGGAATCCAAGAGCTTGTAGATGGCTACAGACTAAATAACAGCGTTTCCGATCAGGAGTATTCTCTTTCTATTTCTGAAAGAGAAAAAATGATTCAAGGAAAATTAAAAGAAATTGATATTTTAAAGAAAAGAAAACAAAGGCAGTACGATCTTCTTGAACAGGGAATTTACTCCACGGAAGAATTTCTTGAACGCTCCCGTGCTACTGCTGCCGAGCTGTCTGCCTGCGATGCAGTAATTCTTTCTCTGAAGCAAGAAATTGAACATGAACAGGAACTTCAGTTTCAACGTTCCTCTTTTATTCCCAAGTGCGAGGATCTTCTCGCAAATTACTGGACGTGGGATACCTCTATAAAGAACCGATTTCTCCGTGAATTGATAGAAAAGGCTGTTTATACTAAAAACGTAAAAAATACATGGAAAAATGGCGATGACATCTCTTTTACTTTAGATATTTATCCGAAAATCCAGCAAAAGTAAGTGTGGGTAGCCTTTATGTACCTACACATTGGCACGTATCGTGTCCTCCGGCCAAGTTGCGTAGATCTCACTGCTGGCCACGTTTTTGATATAATCCTTATATCTTACATAATAATCCTGTGCAGAGGTATCCCCTATTGGCCCGTCGTGGACTACGATATACTCCGGGATCACCACTTTGTTTAATACGATCTCTCCGGTTTCATTTATCGGCTTGATCTCTGCTTCCGGATTTTTGGGAGGATATTCCCCAAAAAGCGTATGGGGTCCGATGACGATCCGCTGATAGTCCTCTCCACTACCCTGCTGTCTGCTAAGGGATGCTCCCTGCCTGGCAATGGAATGGGGAAGAACTTCTGTCCCGGCAACTTCTTTTGGTGTAAAACCCTCTGCACTGATCCGAACTGTATATTCTGCATAAGGCTGCTGCTCCACCGGTTTCATGCTGTATTCCAGTGGAGGAGCTGCCAGCTCCAGCATGGGCGTTTTTCCGGAGGAATCCGTACGGATTTCTTCGATCACATTATCCGGGACTCCTGTGTACGAGATCCGCACTGTAGCATTTTCCACAGGACGGTTACTGGCACTGTCCAGCACCGTCACCTGCAGCTGTCCCTGATCCGGCATATCCTGCTGCATGGAAATATAAGAATGATTTTTCATAAACAGAGGCTCCTTTTTGTGCCTGAAAGCACACTGGTTCTCTGCTAGTATATGTACAGAATCTCAAAATGCCATATCTCCTACTGTGCTTCCTCCCAGTAATCTTCCGCATCCTGGATATCATCAAACTCATCTGCATGATCATAATAAAAATCTTCCGGATCATCATAATCCTGCACATCGTACATATCTTTTCTGTCATTATTCCTGCTGGTATTTCCACGGTAAGTTTTTTTCCCGGATGTTGTGGATGAAACAAATTCCACTACACTGCTGACCCGTCCGTTTCTGCAGACTGCCATGAATTTTTTTGCTCCATTGCTGTTATACCACATATATCTGTACTGAATGTCCTGTGTCCTTTTTCCCGGTGTGTCCCGCCAGTAATGTTCTGTTCTTTTCTCTTTTGCCCTTCCCATAAGCGTAATGTTTATGTATTTTTCTTTCATTCCCTTATATGGCTCATCCTCCTTTCTCATTTTTTCTTCCTCTTCTTTTTCCTTCTGTGCCATATATTTTTTGTATTGTTCTTCTGTATCTTTCTGGGCCTTCCTCAATTCTTCTATATATTTGCTACTGTACTCATCTCCCTTTGGAACATACCATATAAGCTTATACAGTTCCTCAATTCCTTCTCCATTCTGAACAGCATCGCAAAACTTTGCATATTGGATAATATATTCTACATCCTCATAATATCCCGGAAGTTTTTCCAGCAGCTCTATCGCCTCATCATATTTGCCTGCATCCATACATTCTTCCGCTTTTTCATAACATTCCCTGTTCTGTTTTTCCTTAAATTCCTCATTTTTAATCTGAATTGCCTCTTCTGCCTTTGTAGCCAGAAAAGGAACTGCTATAACAACTGCTATCAATGCCGCCAGTATTAAAATATCCTTTTTCAAATTTATATATCTCCCTTTACTCTGATGCCTTTATTATATAATAAATATCTGCACAAAAAAAGTGCTGTATCATCTCCTCACAGATCATACAGCACTTGCTAGTTATTGTTCACTCCGTTCTCAGTAACACTTGATATTTACCTTCTTCCGCCAGATATCAGAATATCTTCAGAATATCATTATACATAACGATAACCATCAACGCCATCAAAAGCATCAGCCCCGCAAAATGGATCATGCCTTCTACCTGACGGTTTACCGGTTTTCTCCGGATCGCTTCTGCCACCAGAAATACCAGCCTTCCGCCATCCAGCGCAGGAAGAGGAAGAAGGTTCATCACTCCCAGGTTTGCAGAAAGAAGAACTGCCATATTCAGCAAATTCATCCAGATCATCAGCGTTCCCTCACTCTTGGACTGTTCGTAAGTGTCGCCAATGGCATCCGCAATACCCACAGGACCACTTAAGTCTTTCATTCCAAGGTGACCGGTCACAAGCTCTTTCAGGCTTAAGATCGTAGTACGGATCATGTATTTCACTTCCACAGCACCATATTTCAGAACATTAAAGCCGGAAGTCTTTTCACTGTATGTGTTATATCCGAAACCGGAAATTGGTGTTCTGTATTCCCTTGGTGTTATCTCTGCCTCATATTCCAGTCCGTTACGCTCATAGGTGAGCGTCACAGGTTCCTTGGATAACGGATGCTCCTCGATGTATTTTTCATATGCATTTCCGTCCGGAACCTCCACACCGTTGATCTTCGTGATCACATCGCCTGCTTCCAGACCTGCCTCTTCCAGTGGCATTCCCTTGATCAGTGATTCCACTGTCATGGAATTTACATCGGAACGGTTAAAGCCAAGAAGATACCGCACATTTACATCTGGTTTATAGGAAATCTCCTGTTCCTTTCCATCACGTTTTACTTTCAGCCGGATGGTATCTCCCTCTTTCAGTTCGTTGAGATACGAATATACATAAAGATCTTTCCCCAGATCAATATGGTAGCCCTGATATTCCGTGATCACATCGCCCTTTTTCAATCCGGCCTTTTCCGCAGCAGAATTTTGGGTTACTTCTAATACGGTTGCCGGATCATAGCCCATACAGCCTACAATGATCACAGACAAAACAAATGCCAGCAGAAAATTAAATATCGGACCGGCAGCAACCACTGCGATCCTGCCCCACACAGGAGCCGAATTAAAGGTTCCCGGACTGTCATCTTCCGCATCCTCTCCGGCCATGGCGCAGGAACCTCCAAGAGGAAACAGTTTCACGGAATAACGTGTGCCGCCCTTTACCGTACTTATGATCCTGGGTCCCATACCAAGAGAAAATTCCAATACCTCGATATGGTTCTTTTTTGCCAGAAGAAAATGTCCCAGCTCATGGATCAGTATCACAACACTGAAAATAATTACAGCAATCACAAATTTCAATTTACCACCTGCTTTCGATCCACTGATAAGTATCCTGCTCTACAGAAAGGATCTCATCCAGATCCGGATGTGCGATTTTTTTATGTCTTTCCATAGACTGTGCAATAATCTCATAAATATCCAGAAAGCCGATCTTTTCCTCCAGGAATTTCTTTACTGCAAGCTCATTGGCTGCATTAAAGACAGTCGGCATACTTCCGCCCTCCCGGGATGCCTGGATCGCCATAGGAAGTCCCCGGAATGTCTCCATATCCGGAACCTCAAATGTGATCTCATGAAGCTTCGTGAAATCAAGGCGGTCTCCATCCAGATATCGTCTGTGCGGATAGTACAGAGCGTACTGGATCGGAAGTCTCATATCCGGAGTTCCAAGCTGTGCCATGATCGCACCATCCTTAAACTCCACCATGGAATGGATGATACTCTGCGGCTGCACCACCACCTGAATATGATCCAGATCCATGTCAAACAGCCATTTGGCTTCCATAACTTCCAGCCCTTTGTTTACCAGGGTTGCGGAATCTACGGTGATCTTTCGTCCCATTACCCAGTTTGGATGCTTCAGAGTATCTGCAACAGTGACCCTTCGCAGCTCTTCTGTGGTACGTCCGCGGAAGGGACCACCGGATGCCGTGATCAGAAGCTTGTGGATCTCTTTGTTTTCTTCTCCGTGGATAGCCTGGAAAATAGCGCTGTGTTCACTGTCTACCGGAAGGATAGATACGCCATATTTCTTTGCCATGGGCATGATCAGATGACCGGCTGTGACAAGGGTTTCCTTATTTGCCAGGGCAATGTCCTTTCCGGCACGGATTCCCTCCATAGTAGGACGGATCCCGATCATTCCCACGATCGCAGTGACAAGAATTTCTGATTCCGGCATGGACGCAAGTTCCAGAAGTCCCTCCATTCCGCTGACTACCTTTGTATCTGTGTCCGCAATACGCGTTTTCAGATCCCGGGCTGCTTCTTCATCCCAGACTGCTGCCAGAAGCGGATGAAACTCACGGATCTGCTCTTCCAGCTTCTCCACACTTTTGCCTGCACTGACTGCAACAACCCGAAGGTCTTCGTTTTTTCTTGCCACATCCAGTGTCTGGGTCCCGATGGAGCCGGTAGAACCTAAGATTGCAATATTCTTCATTTTAATGTCTCCTAAATTCCAAGAATCATTTTTGCAAGATAGTAAATAACAGGGGCTGTGATGATCACACTGTCAAAACGGTCCAGGATTCCTCCATGGCCCGGGATCAGCTTTCCATAGTCCTTGATGTTCTGGTTTCTTTTGATCGCAGATGCAGCCAGATCACCCACCATGGAGATCAGAGCTCCAACTGCGCAGATCAAGGCATACTCAGCCATTTTTCCCTGTGTTGCTGCTGCATAAATCACTCCAAGAAGCGCCGCTCCCGCAACGCCTCCTACAGCTCCCTCGATGGATTTCTTCGGGCTTAAAACCGGCGCCATTTTATGCTTTCCGATAAGCATTCCCACACAGTAAGCACAGGTGTCACATCCCCAGGAGCACAGGAATATCAGCCATACCAGGAATTTTCCGTCCGGAAGGCTTCTGGTAAGATAGATAAAGGAAAGCATCACAGCAACATATACAACTCCAAAAAATGCTGCCATCACCTGTTCTGCATGGTATTTCGGATAACCGAATACATAAACAAACAGGATCAGGATCATACTGATGATGATCGCCATTGTTCCGTAATTTCCAAAATCAGCTTTCATGGCAATATAATAAAGCACTGCTCCAAGATATCCTACAAGTTCCAGCACGGTAACATGCTCATCGCTTACCTTCATTACCTTGTAAAGCTCTCTCATTCCGATCAGTGAAACAGCCAGAAGTGTAAAAAATAAGATCCAGCTTCCGGAAATGATAGTTGCCAGGGCAATAATGACAAGGACGATACCACTTATCAGTCTTGTCTTAAACATGATCTACTCCTCCTTGACGCCACCGTAGCGTCTGTCTCTCTGATTGTATTTCTCGATGGCTTTGATCAGCTCTTCTTTATTGAAATCCGGCCATGCAACCGGTGTAAAATAAAACTCGGAATAGGCAAGCTGCCAAAGCAGGAAATTGGAAAGCCGCTGCTCACCGCTTGTGCGGATCAAAAGATCCGGATCCGGTACACCTGCAGTATCCAGATAGCTCTCAATCGTATCTTCTGTAATGCCATCCGGCTCAACTTTTCCGTCTTTTACATCCTGTGCCATCTTCTGCATTCCACGGCGGATCTCATCACGGCTTCCGTAATTTAATGCCAGCTGAAAATAAATACCGTCAAAATCTTTGGAATATTCCTCCAGTTCCCGGACACTCTGCTGGATATCCGGTGCAAAGGCAGTAACATCTCCGATGACTTTCATCTTCATATTATTTTTCTTGGAAATCTTGATACATTTCTTAAGATAACCGCGGAACAGTTTCATCAGTGCTTCCACTTCTTCTCTGGAGCGTTTCCAGTTTTCTGTGGAAAAAGCGTAAACCGTAAGATATTTCACCCCAAGGTCTTTGATATCATAACAAATGTTTTCAAGATTGGCGCATCCCTTTACATGTCCGTAGGTTCTCGGCATTCCTCGTTCTTTTGCCCAACGTCCGTTTCCGTCCAGAATGATCGCGATATGATTTGGTACGTTCATAAATCTCCTCCATACAGAAAGAGAGCTTCTTCAAAGAAGCCCTCTCTATCCTCGTATTTCTTACAATTATACAGTCAGAATCTCTTTAGACTTGTTCTCGATCGCCTTGTCAACTTCCTTGATGTACTTATCTGTAAGTTTCTGGATCTGATCCTCAAGCTCTTTGATCTCATCCTCAGAAACATCCTGTTTTGCAAGTTTCTTAAATGCATCGTTGGCATCACGACGGATATTTCTTACTGCAACCTTGGCACCCTCGCCTTTTTTCTTAACGTCCTTCACCAGCTCTTTACGACGCTCCTCGGTAAGCTCCGGGAAAACAAGACGGATCATTTTTCCATCGTTGCTCGGGTTTAATCCCAGATCAGAGCAAAGGATCGCTTTCTCGATTGCTTTGATCATGCTGGATTCCCACGGCTGGATCTGGATCATACGTGCCTCCGGTACAGAAATGTTTGCAACCTGCTGGAGCGGAGTCGGTGCTCCATAATAATCTACGGTAAGTTTGTCAAGAATATGCGGGTTTGCACGGCCGGCTCTGATGGTTGTCAGCTCACTCTCCAAAGCATTCAGTGTTTTTCCCATTTTTGTTTCGTATACCTGAATTCTCTCATCCATTTCACATATCTCCCTGTATGGTTTTTTTTATTATTCCCTTTTGATCACACGGTTACCTTTGTTCCGGAGAACTTGCCATGTACGGTATTGACGATGCTGTCCTTTTCATCAAGACCGAATACCAGCATCGGCATCTTCTGCTCCATACACATGATGGAAGCGGTAAGATCCATAGCTGCCAGCTTCTTTGCAACTACTTCATCGATGGAAATCTCATCATACTTCTTGGCATCCGGATTTACCTTCGGATCACTGTCATAGATTCCGTCAACAGCCTTGGCAAGAAGAATGGCATCTGCGCCGATCTCAACAGCACGAAGTACAGTAGCTGTATCTGTAGAGAAATACGGATGGCCGGTACCACCTGCAAAGAATACAACCTTTCCTTCTGCGAAGCTCTCTTCTACAGCATCCTTGGAATAAAGTGTGGTAAATGCACCACATACAAACGGGGTAAACACCTCTGTCTTAAGTCCCACATATCTGCAGATGTCAGACACATAGATACAGTTCATGATAGTAGCAAGCATGCCGATCTGATCCGCCTTGCTTCTGTCCATGGCTCCGCTGGTACGTCCTCTCCAGAAGTTTCCACCTCCGATCACGATACCAACCTGAAGTCCTTCATCCACGATCGTCTTGATCTGTTTGGCAACCTCTGTAACAGTTGCTTCATCAAAGCCTCTCTTCTGCTCTCCTGCAAGAGCCTCTCCGCTTAATTTCAGTAACACTCTTTTCATATGTTTATTCTCCTTTACCATACGCCGGATACAACTTCATTGCCGTCATTGTCAAAAGTTGTGGATACCGTAAACGTATCATAATAATAATAACCTGTCTTACCGGACTCCGGTTCGTCCTCATAATCACTGCCATTTGGGCTGCCGCATGCATTCTCAAGCTCAGACATGGACTGACCGATATATCTTGCTGCTACAGATGCCGGATCATCCTCGCCGGATGGTGCTTCCGTAGGATCCGGTGCATCGGAAGAATCAGAGGAAGCTGGTGCAGATGTTGGATCCGGTGTGGATGCGGAGTCCGAACTGCCGGACGAACTGCTGTCTGTACTGTCTCCATTATCATCAGAACTCTCCGGAGTCGGAGTCACAGCCGTACTGTCTGAAGAATCTGTACTGTCACTGTCACTTTCACTGTCATCCTCAATGCCAAGCCTTGCCTTTACATCCTTCAGGGTAGACACCTCCTTGGTGCTTCCGCTCGCCAGATATGTAGCATATGGAATTCCGTCTTCACCCTCACCATCCATACAAAGACTCAGCTGTGAGATCGTCAGAAGCGGCAGCTGGCGGAAGAAACATTCATTCTGCTCTTCGTCAGAAAATGTGATCCTTACATCAAAGCTTGTTGCTGTATCTCCGTTATCGTCCTTCTGGCTCTTCTCCATATAATAAACAGCCTTGTCGTTGGAAGCCAGTGTGAATTTACTATTTACAAGATCGCTTCCCCAGGTCTCATCACTGTCATCGCCATCATCTCTGGTAGGACGGACATAAATTGCAGAAATCGTGGAGTTCATCTTATTGGTAAATACAATACTGGTAGTGGTCTCACTCTTGGTTCCCATTACGTTCTTGATATTTGCTGTTTCATCCGTAGAGGTCTGCATCTCCACCACATCCGTTTTCGCAGCTTCCGTTACCGTCGGGGTTGCCGTTGCCTCCACCTTCTGCTCCGGTGCCACAGAGTTCTTCTTTCCGCAACCGGCTGCAAGCATGCTCGCTGCAAGAATTCCGGCAAGAATCAAATAACGTTTTTTCATTATATCTCCTCCATATAAAATGGTCCTATTCGCTGTCAGGTTTTCCTTTTCTATTATTACAGAGTATCACTTTCTTGTCAACCTGACCGTTCTGAATTTCACAGAATCTTTAGATATTTTAAACTATGTCAAAAATTGGAACAGCTGAGGTCAGAACCCGTTTTCCCTTCGCTGTCTGCGCATATCACGGCGCATTTTCGCAGCTTCATTCCGAGCTTTTTCCGCTTCTGTGGTAACGATCAGTTCCGGCACCTGGATTGGTTTCTGGTCTTCATCTACAGCCACCATCACAAAAAATGCCCGGTTTACAGTATGACGCATGCCATCCGGCTGTTCCACATACGTATCGATCTCGACCTCCATGGAAGTTCTTCCCACATAAGTCACATATCCCTTAAGTACTACGATCTCTCCCTCATAGATTGCATGCTTGAACTGAAGATTGTCCACTGCCGCAGTTACCACCCGATATGTCTCCGCATGACGCATAGCTACCACTCCGGCAACCTCATCCAGCCACTGCATCAGTGCTCCGCCAAAAAGTCTTCCGCCTCCGTTCAGATGCTGCTGCATGATCAGATGAACCTGCTCCGTCATCGATGCTTCTACCGTTTTTTTACGTCTTTCCTGTACCTCTGTCATTTCTCATTCCCCGCATTTTATCATACTTTTACTTTTTCAGTTGAAACCAGCCGATCAATAAAGATTTTTTACTTTAAAGTCTCGCTCCGCTTCTCTTCTCTGATCCTTCTTTGCAATATCCTGGCGCTTGTCATAAAGCTTTTTACCACGTGCCATGCCAATCTCTATTTTTACCAGGCTGTCCTTGAAATAAACCTTCAGTGGTACCAAAGTCAATCCTTTTTCCTTTAATTTGGCTTCGATCTTATTGATCTCGTAGCGATGCAGCAAAAGCTTACGCACACGAAGAGGATCTTTGTTAAAAATGTTTCCTTTCTCATAAGGAGTGATATGCATTCCATATACATAAACTTCTCCGTTTTCCACACGGACAAAGGCCTCCTTGATGCTGCATTTACCGGAACGTAAGGATTTCACCTCGGTTCCTGCAAGTGCGATCCCGGCCTCATAAGTATCCTCGATAAAATAATCATGAAAAGCCTTTTTATTATTTGCGATCAGTTTCATTCCTGTTTTTTTTGCCATTTCGCGCTCCCTCAGTCTTCCTCAGCCAGGACAAAATCCACGGTTTTCAGCATTTTATCCGCATCTGCCACACGGACACGGACCTTCTGCCCAAGACGGAAGATCTTTCCTGTCATGTCGCCCCGCAGTTCATATGCATCCTGGTCAAATACATAATAGTCATCTCGTAATGTATTGATATGGATCAGTCCTTCTACGGTATTCGGAAGCTCCACATAAAGTCCCCATCCTGTAACGCCGGAGATGATCCCCTCATACTCCTCTCCGAGATGATAGGACATATACTCTGCTTTCTTCAGCTTATCGGATTCTCTTTCTGCTTCGTCTGCGCGCCGTTCGCACACACTGGACTGGCGTGCTACTTCATCCAGGATCTCCTTGTAATGCTCGGTACGTCCT
The DNA here is from genome assembly GCF_039062885.1 of Blautia sp. 2227st1_G12_2227SCRN_220401. Classification (NCBI taxonomy): domain Bacteria; kingdom Bacillati; phylum Bacillota; class Clostridia; order Lachnospirales; family Lachnospiraceae; genus Blautia; species Blautia sp. 2227st1_G12_2227SCRN_220401. The sequence goes on from NZ_JBCLNI010000009.1 coordinate 90,440, forward strand.
TCCCTTACCAGTCTGCCTCTCAGACGGTCATGGATGATCCTATGGATCTGAAGATCCGGATATCTTCGGATTGGAGAAGTAAAGTGGCAGTAATACTTCGCTGCAAGTCCGAAATGTCCGCTGCATTCCGTAGTATATTTTGCCTGTTTCATGGTACGCAAGGTCAGGCGGCTGATCTGTGCCTCATTGGGCATTCCCTCAATACTTTCCAGGATCTCCTGGATCTCACCAGGCGTGATCTCCTGTCCGGATTTCTGTATGTTGACTCCTTCATTATGAAGAAGCATCAGAAGACTTTCAATCTTTTCCGGATCCGGATTTTCATGCGTTCTGTATACAAAGGGATAATCTCCGGTGCAGTATTCCTGTGCCACGGTTTCATTGGCAAGAAGCATAAAATCTTCAATGATCCTGGTTGCCACATTGGCTTCATAAGGCTGCACATCAATAGCTCTTCCTGCCGCATTCAGGATGATCTTACTTTCCGGAAAATCAAAATCAATGGAACCTCTTGTATGACGGCGGCTGCGCAGGATCCCGGAAAGCTCTTTCATCAAGAAAAACATGGGGATCAGAGCTTCATAGCGTTTCTTCGCCACCTCATCAGTATCTTCCAGAATATTTTTCACATCTGTGTAACACATACGCTCATCTACACGGATCACGGTTTCTGCGATCTTATGAGAAATCACCTTTCCTTTTTCATTAACATCCATCAGACAGCTTAAGGTCAGACGGTCCTGTCCCTGGTTCAGAGAACAGATACCGTTGGAAAGCCGCTCCGGGAGCATGGGAATGACACGGTCTGCAAGATAGACGGAGGTTCCGCGCTTCAGTGCCTCTCTGTCAAGGGCACTGCCGCCCTGAACATAGTTGCTCACGTCTGCGATGTGCACACCCAGATGGTAGATTCCATCCTCCTTTGTCAGGGAAATGGCATCATCCAGGTCCTTTGCATCCTCACCGTCAATGGTAACTGTAACAAGATTTCTGAGATCCAGTCTTCCATCCAGATCCGCTTCCTGTACATGATCCGGCACACGGTCAGCCTGACGAAGTACTTTGTCAGGAAATACACTTGGTATATTAAAGCTCTTCACAATAGCAAGGATATCTGTTCCAGGTGAACGTAAGTTTCCCAGCACCTCTGTGATCTTTCCTTCCGGCTTCCGGTTTCTGGATCCGTAATCTGTGATCTCTGCAACTACCTTGTCTCCGTCCTTTGCTCCCATGGAGTTTTTTCTGGAAATAAAGATATCTTTGGAAAATTTGGGGTTATCACTGATCACAAAGCCATAATCACGGCTGCTCTGGTATGTTCCCACGATCGAAGGCATTCCCCTTTCCAGAACCTTCAGCACAACGCCTTCCTGACGTTTTCCCTCTTTATGTCCGTTCCGTACAAGAATCTGCACCTTATCCTGATGCATGGCGCTTCCCGTGTCATTTTCCGGAATAAAAATATCCTGTTCCTGACCCTCCACTTCCACAAAGCCAAAACCTTTGTAATGGCCAATAAAAGTTCCTTCCATGAGGGTTCCGTCCTTCTCAGAGAAATGATGTTCCTCATGATCCTTCTCTCTGCGTTCTCTTCCCTTACGGCCACGCTCCGACTTTTCTGCCTTCAGAGCTTCTTTATTCTTTCGTCTGTCTCTGCGCTTGCCGGAAACCTTGCTGTATCTTCCTTTATTATCTACTTCAGCTTTGCCCTGGGCGCAAAGCTCGTCCAGCACGTCAAAAAGCTCTTTTTTCTCACTCTTATCCAGCTGAAGAAGAGATGCGATCTCACGCAGGCGCATGGGCTTATACAGCGGATCTCCCAGAAGCTCCATTATAAACTTTTTTCTTTTTTCAAAATTTTTCGATCTTTTCACATTTTCTCCTGTTTCATATTTATATTTCATTTTACCCTGTTATCATTCCGGAGGAAGGCTCACCCGTGCCCCTGTATCAACGCAAAAACACTCCTGCTGATTAACAAAAGAAGTCCCCATCCGAGTTTCTTCTGCATGCTAACGCAGCAAGAGTGTTACCAACTTCTGTTCTGCCCCTGGCAGATCAGATAATGTTCAGTACGATTGACAGTACAAAGAAAATAACTCCCATGATAATGGTACCTCTTACAAGACCACCTTCCATGGAACGGCCCTTATTCTTACCCCAGTAAGTATCAGCTACTCCGGCGATAGAGCCAAGACCCTGCTGCTTGCCCTCCTGCATCAGTACGACAACAGTCAGAGCAATACAATCTATTGCATAAATTACAGTCAGAATAATTTTTAAAATGTTCACGCGGTTACACCTCCTAATCAACTAGAGGTTATTTTACCATAGCTAAACCGGGATTTCAACCATTTTCCGTTTATTTTATGCAGGGCTTTTTCTGAGATTTTTTTGCAAAAGGATCTTTATATCTTCCAAGAGCTCCGAGCTGTTCGTGGATCCGCAGAAGCTGGTTATACTTGGCGTTCCGGTCCGAACGGCAGGGTGCGCCTGTTTTGATCTGTCCCGCCCCACAGGCAACTGCCAGATCTGCGATAAAGGAATCCTCTGTTTCCCCGGATCTGTGAGAGATCACTGCACGATACCCGGCATGCTGAGCCATCTCCACCGCATCCAGAGTTTCCGTGAGAGTTCCGATCTGGTTTACTTTAATAAGGATAGCATTGGCAACATCAAGTTCGATGCCACAGTGCAGCCGTTTGATATTGGTGACAAACAGATCGTCGCCTACCAGCTGGATCTTTTTTCCCAGGTGTTCCGTCAGATATTTCCAGCCTTCCCAGTCATCCTCCCAGAGACCGTCTTCAATGGAAACAATGGGAAATTTTTCCACCAGTTTTTCATAATACTCTGTCATCTCACCGGCATCCCGGTAGATCTTTTCTCCTTTCATGCGACTCTCCCCAGGGAAAAAGTACACGCCCTTTTCCTCATCATAAAGCTCGCTGGAGGCTGCATCAATGGCAATGGTGATCTCTTCTCCTGGTTTATATCCTGCTTTTTCTATGGCATGAACGATCAGGGTAAGCACTTCCTCCGAATCTGAAAGATCCGGAGCAAAGCCGCCTTCATCTCCAACCGCTGTGGAGAGTCCTTTTTCCCGGAGAAGAAGCTTTAAGTGCTGGTAGACTTCCGCACACATGCGGATACCCTTTTCCAGACAGCAAGCTCCTGTTGGCATGATCATAAACTCCTGAAGATCTACCGTATTGTCCGCATGCTTTCCCCCGTTTAAAATATTCATCATCGGCACAGGGAGCTGCAGGGTATGACAGCCGCCCAGATACTGATAAAGAGGAAGCCGAAGGGCCCCGGCTGCTGCACGGGCTGCTGCCAGAGATACTGCCAGCGTGGCATTGGCTCCTGCGCTGCTTTTGTTCTCCGTTCCGTCGGTTTCGATTAGAAGATGATCGATCCATGCCTGGTTCAGGGCATTCTCTCCGATAATGGCATCTGCCAGACGTGTATTGATATTTTCCACTGCTTTTTTCACACTCTGTCCCAGATATTCCTCCCGGTTTCCGTCCCGCAGCTCCACAGCCTCAAATTTACCTGTGGATGCTCCGGACGGCACCATGGCTCTTCCTGTGTATCCATTAATCCCCACAATTCCTTCACCTACCGTCACTTCCGCTTCCACTGTAGGATTCCCCCTGGAATCAAGGACCTGTCTTGCATGAACTTTTCGAACAGGCAGATAACGTAGCATAAGTTTTTCCCTCCTTGAAAATAATAATACTGTTTATGATCTCCTGCACTTTCTGATTTTTTTCTTATGTTTATGAGGGTAGCTTGTCCGAAAAGGGTTGGGTCTATACGTGTTCTGTTGATAAGGGCGAGGATATTACACTAATTTACGTATATGGTAAATGCTTACTATAAAAAGCACGGGACAAAGTCAGTACCACCAGCTCTGCTGGTGGTACTGACTTAGGTTGTTGTGTCCATATTTACTTTTCAAAACTACCTCTTACGATGGTTTATTTGTCATGCCCTTTATTCTTTGGCTGTCCTCTACCTATTTGTTTCAAACTTCTTCTCTTATTTCTATTAACTCACTTATGCAGCGTTTGAAATTTTCCGAAAAACACCTACATTATAAATTCCCGTATCAAAAGTTTCTATTTTATTACCATTGCTATCAAACAAAGTACATTCTGTATAATTTCCATACTCATCCCTCTGTCTGTCAGCAGTAATATATGCACCATCTTCAGATATTTCACAACTATCATAGCTACATGGGACTATTAATTCACCATTCGCACCAAGCATCCCGTAATTTGTTCCATCATAAACTCCCACTATATCCGGCACTGTATATGAAAGCATATATTTCTGATATTCTGTGTTAACTACCTCGCCTGACTTTAAGATCAACATACCATGTTTTTTCTCTTCGTTATTGCCAGCAATATACTTCTCATTTACTTCATGATTATCATGAGTTTCTGAAAACAGATATTCACCATTTGAATTAACAACATTCCAGTTCTCATTAATCCCTACTTCATAAAGATTTGAATCCATCTGCCAACACTCATCTGCATTTGTAAGAAAGCTCTCATTTCCATAAATGTCTACTATAAAAACCGCATCATCTTTCATTGCATAGGTCTCATCATCATACAAAAAATCCCCTAATTTATCATATTGACATGGTACTTCCAGATTACCTTCCAAATCTATAGCGCCATAATATCCTTCAGAATTTTCAACAACTAAACGATTCATTCCACATTGTGAATTTATATCATAATATTCCATTGGCACAATAGTTTCGCCATATTCATTTATAATCTTAGCACCATGCCCTTCCTGAAAATCATACTCTGCTATCAGCAGATACTCTCCATTTACTTTCACCAAATTATCAGTAGAATCCTCCCACACTTTATAAATACCTGAATATTCCGCTTCACAAATCCACTCGTAATTTTCATCTATAATTCCATACATTCCCGTTTCAGACTCACAAGCAATAAAATATCCAGAATCACCTATATTATATATACTGCTATACTCTGGAGACATCATAATGTTTCCATTCTTATCCATAACTCCTGAATATTGCTCATCATAATCAAATGGATACGGAAGTCTGGTTATAGTTCTATATCCATAATTATCACAAGTAGAACCAATTGAACTGTTAATATAGCTATAGTCTAAAGGAATAATCTCTTCTCCCTCTGTATTTACCAATCCATAAATTGTATAATATTCACTTGCATCTGAGTCTGTCTGCATTCCAACTACCGCATATCCATCCTGATCAAATTCATATGCTGAATCATATTTACATTCAATAACTACATCTCCATCTGTGTTTATATAGCCCCACTTTCCTTCATTATTCATAAAAGGAGCCACATATACGCCAGAACTCTTCTTTTCAGCAGATATGTCTTTATCCACTTGTCTATTTTCTTCTTTCTGTGCTATTGCTTCACCTTGATCATTCCCAGAGTTTTTATCTTTAAAAAGCATAAATACTCCGGCCAGACATGCACAAATAGCTAGTATAAGTATTACAATTGCTATTATTTTTCCCGGATCATTTTTCTTTTTCTCTAATATCACCGGTAACTCTGCTCTGCACCATGTACAAAATTTTGCCTCATCTATATTTTCTTTCCCACACTTCGGACATTTCTTCATACGCACCTCTCTATTTCAGTTTACTCTTTTTCCACATTGTCCACAGAATCGCATTCCCTTTACTACTGCCCCGCAATACGGACAAAATTGATTTATCTGTGCTCTTGTACCCTGTGAAATTTCAGGTTTATCTTCAGTTTTTTTATCTTGAGATTTACCTATTGTTGGAAGTTCTTTCTCCATATCAACCTGTGCTTTTTCCACAAATATCGGATTATTTTCCAAAGAAGACATCTGCAGACTGTTTCGGCTCTTTTCTTTTAAATTCGACAACCTTTCACATTCATTGTTTAATACATTAACTTCGGATTCTAACATATGTATATTTTCTTCTAACTCTCTGCATCTTTCCCTATATTCTGTATCAGTCATACTATTTACCTCTTCTTTCCTTTCCGCAAAGCGGGCATTTATTATTTTTATTGGAATACACCTGTCCACAGCAGCACTGATGGTTTTCCCCGATATTTTTTTCCATACACATCACCATATTCGAATTAGCGAATCTTGCGCTACGAAGTTCATCAACAGAATAATCACTATATGCTGAAAAACCACTTCCTTTTTCCTCATATTTCTTCAGACTTTTATATATGTTATAACCTAAAATGTTTACTCTTGCACTTGCAATGCTATCCAAATCATATCCTGCATCCTGCAATTGGAATCTTGCGAAATTTTGTCCTTTTTTCTCAAATAGTGCATTTTGGGCAAACGTATTAACAGTGCCATCGTATCTTACTAACTGAATATCTACTATAAACTCCTCAATACTTGCCCATTCAAATTCCGCATATGTTAATTCAAGTATTAATTTACCATTTTCTTTCCTGATTTTAAGAGTTTTCATTCGAATCGGCAAAACTGGATCATAATTCATCACTTCAAATTCGAGGTTTGGTTTGTTCTTTGTCTCTGCTTCTGTATCACTTTTATAAAATACAATTACACAAATCAAAGCGATTCCTGCAAGCAACATCAGCCAAACGCCAACCTGCGTATTAATTGAAATCCATCTCCAGTTATCTTCTTCCATACTAATATCGAGATTCCATTTATACAATAAGATAGCCACTGATACTACAATTCCGCTGATACCTGCTATCGTTCCACTTACCTCAGATTCCTTTTTTTGTAAGACCTGTGCTATAAAATAGCCATTAATAAACAACATTACAAAACCAAACATAATAATAAATACAAATCCTCCTAACACTTCTGGTGTTGAGTTCGTCCAATCTTCAAATTTTGAAATATCGTTCAATAGGTCAAAAATACCTGCACAACTTATTGTTTGACCTTGAAACAGATCCGCATAATATAAACTCACCCATGGTATGAATCCTGAAATAAATTCCAAAACAGCAATACATGCTGCTATATACCATTTGACGTCCATTTTAGAATTCTCAGTTTTTATAACTGGCATATTCGGTGCCGTTTTATTTCGTTCACAACACGGAATCTCTTTTTGTATAATCTTGCTATAATTATAAATTTTCAGTCCCAAACTATTTTTCTTTTTTAATAAATTTTCTTTTTGATATTCCAGTTGTTTTTGTTTTTGTAATTTTTTATTTATATCATTTTGATATTTCTTTTGGATATCATTATCTAACCCATCTATAGCTGATTCTCTACTTTCACTCTTCACAGTCTCATTTATAATATTTCCACAGAACGGGCAAAACGAACCACCTTGGGACACTTCTTTTCCACATTGTGAACACCTTTTAACTTTTGTCATTTTCACTTCTCCTTTATCATTTATTTAAAAATCTCTCAACTATGTAATTTGGCATCAGACATTCCAAACAAAATATCTGTTATATCACAAATCCCATTATATTCAAAGTTAAGTTCTCTGACTCCACTTACATCTATATCAAAATCAATCCGACAATTATCTGCATTTAGCTCTGAATTATCATATATTACATTTCCATCGCCTATTAATCTTATATGTGCAAATCCATCTTGAATCTGATCTGCTGGAAAATACCAAGATCCTGTAAGTCTTGAATAATTTTTTCCTAAATACCACGCATCACACGTACTGTATTCTTCTGTACCAAACGGATCAGTGACAAAAGAATACTCTATTGCATTTGCATAAGTATTTCCCTGAATATCCATTCCAGCCGTTTGCTCATTTCTCCAAGAACGGTTTGTTTCCAATAAAGGCATCAAATTTAATGACTGTTCTTCTGGTGTTTCCAATTTAGCAAGCTCAATCTCATTTAATCCATCACCGTTTTTTACTACAATGTTTCCTTTTTCCGTTGCTATTGCCAAATCACATTTCGTTGCCTCCGTAATCACACTTCCATAAAAATCCATAACCGCATAATAATTTTGTCCGTCAGTACCTTCCATATTTAAAAGAACAAGATATTTTTCTCCACATATACTTACTTTTAATGTATCAGTCCACCCATGCCAGAACTTATCAGCATAATCCGGATTGTAAATGTCGTAAACTTCTGCAGCAGCAACATCATATATATAAAACTCTTCCCCATCATAAATATAAACAGCCTGCTTTCCATCCGCATATACAAACTCAAAATCATCAGGTCTCAATATTTTATCCTCGGTAATATAATCAGTAATACCGGTATTTTGGTAATTTCCATCTTCGTCGATTTCATAAATTCCATACAATTGATCTCCATAGGATTCTCTGGCTCCGCTCACCGCACATCCATTATAAAAATAAAGGTTATTAAAATTAACATTTATATCCAATTTCAAAAATTCCTGCGTCTTAGTATTTAATAACGTAGTGGTCTCTCCATCCGACAAAGCAAATATTCCATCTCCTGCATAATAGGATGATTCCAAATATTCATCATAGGCCTGATATTCTACAGTCCACATTCTCTCAACACAGTTATACACACCTAAATATATTCCTTCTGATGAAAAACCATTTTTTTCATTTCTTACCAGAACTAAACTATCTCCCTCTACCAGAATATCCGTAAATTCGATTTGTTGATCTTTTAGAATCTGATACGTCGAAGATCCATAAACATTAAAAACTCCCAAAAAAATTCCTGTCATTATCAAACATATTTGTACTATTCTTTTCATATTTATATCCATTCCTTTCGCTTCGCTCAGGCACAAAACGTTATGAAAATGTTTTCCTGAGCCTTTTTTCTTTATAATTCTTCTTATAGGAATCTCGGTATACTACAAATCACGGGGAGGTGAGTGGGCTGTCCGGCTTGCCGGATGACCGTATTTTTATATGTATAGTCCGCCTTTTTAAGCACAAATAAGTGTGACTTTGAACACGTAATCTTATCTTTGTATAAACAATCTCGTTTATGGCTTAGGCGTTCAGTCAATGCCGTTATTCCCTATAATTCTCTAAACCTCACTGTTCCGAAAGGAATCCCTATGGCTTTAAAAATCGTGTACAAAATCTGCTGTGGCATTGATGTCCACAAGACTTTTGTAGTTGCCTGTATTACTTCTACTGACAATAAAGACATCACTTCTTATATGGTACGTACAAATTATACCTACTATGTGCTAAACTTTGATTATCCATGGATACCTCTGTTGTCTTTTATGTGGTTTGCTAGACCCACATTCATTGTACAACGGAGGTTTTCAATTTGATATTACATTTATCGCTCCTTGCGTCCACGAGTCTCCCCAGCTCTGCTGAGGGTTTGAAATTGTTTCAATCAATACTTTTTGTGTAACTGCAATGAAGCAGTCTAAGAGTGTAAAGTATATAAAAGCGAACACTCTTATGAGCGAAATGGAACAGGCACGTATCAAATCCACAAATCTGAATTACCTGAATAAGCTGACCATGCTGGATCTTCTTGTGATCGATGATTTTGACCTTATGGATCTCGATCTTGATAAATGCCGGGATCTTTTTGAAGTCCTTGACACCAAGGATGGAAGAAAATCAACTGTAGTCATCTCACAGTTTCCAGTCAGTACATGGTTTGATATGTTTGCTGATAATACCTACGCTGATGCGTGCCTTACACGAATCACAGATAAACATCATACATATCGTCTGGAGATGAACGGTATAAATATGCGTGAAACAGAATGATATCATCTAGCGGTACTTCGTACCATTAAAAATGGAATAGCCGTTCCGCAGTAGCGGAACTGGCATTCCGTTTGAGCGTAATTTGCACCTCTTCCCTATTTTACTGTGATTATTACTTTTACATTTTCATATGTTTTTTTCTGTTACTTGTAGTATTTCTATAATATTTCAAAGTGCTTGTTTGTTTAATCCATCTATTAGTTATCTGTTTCCATTTTTTTAATGAAATTTTTTTCTTGTTATATAAACATTTGTATTGTACATTTCCATTTTTTACTCCATTTACATACGCACCGCATATTACCTGTTTTACTTTTTTATTCTTTGTCAAGGTATAATACCAATATTCAACATTTCCACATCCACCCCAAGATGCATGCAAACGCTTTGTTATACAATTATAGCTTATCCCTGACATAGGACTCCCAATCTCACCTGCATATCTCAGTTTTCCCCGTGTATAAGTATATGCATATGCTTTGGTCGGTGAATTTCCAACTCGCTCTCTTCCATCGGTAACAAGAAGTTCTTTCAAGCCATCTTTATCAATATCCCATAATGTAAAATATCTGTATCTCCTTTGCGTCAGAAATTTTCGATATGCCTCTTGAGCTTTTCTCTTCGTCGAAGAAGAAGCCTTTGCCTGAACGATATATGCACTAAAATTCAGTGATGAAGTTTCTACAGTTGTTAAAGTGAATATACTTAGTAATATTATAATAAAATACTTTTTAATCTTTCTCATCATATCCCTCCCTTAATCATCATCTTGCTTTCGTAGAACGAACTATACCTCTCTCATCGGATTTCCGGCGTGTCATTGCAATAATTTTGCAAGGAACTCCAAATATATTACACTCTATGGTTTCAAAACTATTCGAATCAATTACTCTTGTTACAACTCCATAGTGTGGTGTTTTATCTGTACTCAAATCCACATAATCTACTTCTTTTTCTACATTCACTCCAAATCTATATCCGTTTCCGTAAGATTTTCAAAAAATTGTACATTTTTAACTGGATTATCCCCTAAGCTTAATTTTTCAAGATTTTTTAAATTCAGTAATGGTTCTACGTCTTCTATCAGATTCCCTTCCAGTTTTAACACCCTAAGTTTGCAGAGTTTACTGAGTGCAGATATATTCTTTATTTGATTCCCGTATAATATGAGTTCTTCCAGGTTTGTCATTTCCTTCAAGGCATCAATGTTTTTGATATCATTATTAGGCAGCCTTAGTTCTTCCATATTAGTCAGTTCTTTTAGTGCCTGTAAATCTTCGAACTCCGCCCCCTGAATGATCAGACTTTTTAATGCAGTCAGATTTTTCAAAAGATCAAGGGAATCTATGGAATATTTATCTAATTTCAAATTTTCTAATTCAGTCAATTCTCCTAATGCAGTATTATCATCAACTATGCATTCATTCAGACATAATTCACGAAGATAAGGAAATTTCTTTAAATCCTCTAATGTAGAAAATTCCTGCAATCCAAGTATTTCACACATATCATTCCCTGAATTGTAAACGTATTCTTCTGTCTTATCTTTCCAATCCAACTTCACTACATACTGCGAATCGATACTGATGCCTGTTATTCCTTCAATATCTGCATATGTTACTTCTTCTTTTTTCAAAGCATTGCAAATTGACTCACCAAAGTTTTCATCTTCCCATTGAACATTCAATGTACCTTCATTAATATCCTGTACTGCTGCTTCTGTCTTATTTGTTGAAATAACTATTGAAAGTAAAAAGAGCATCCAACAAAAGCTCTTGATTTTTCTCATATTTTCTCTCTCATTTCTAGTCAAGCGAATATTAGCAATCCGCTTCGCTACTTGTTCATAACCGGATAACTGCTTCGCAGTTTATCAGAAGGAGTCTGCCCTCCTCCTGATACAAACAAATCTCCGCCCACTGCTTATTTCTTTTCGCAATTGAAGCAGAAGACTTACTTGATTCGGTTAAAGTATCTACATTTTGATCCTTATTACTGCAGAATTATTGCTGTATACCTTTTTACCATCAATTGTTTTGTAAGCACGAACAACATAATAATAATTCTTTCTGCGTTTTAATCCTTTATCTATGTAATAATTCCTTCTTCTCGTTATTGTTGCAACCTTCTTATAACTGCCTCCATAATTTTTTCTTAATAACTCATATCCCGTAACATTTCCAAAATTTTTCCATATTATTTTAGCTTTTGTAGAAGAAACTTTTTGTATTTTAGTTATCTTTGTAGAATTTAAAAGTTTTCCCTGGACTGTTAATGAATACGGATGTTTTTCTGAATTAGAATTATAAAGTTCCATTAGACGAATATAATATTCTCCTGCATTACAAGTACTCCGCAGAATTGTACTATTCTGATTTTTAGATCTGTTATATAACCAATCGTTACTATCCATCAGATAATTTCCCCGGCTATTATATAACGACACTGAAACACCCTGTGTTCCTTTCATAGTTACTGTAATAGTGATATTCATTTTTACCGGAGCCTTAAAATAAAAGTATTCTTCATAGCTATCCCATGGATCCATGAGAGTCGGGGGCTGATTATTCCGTGCCACTCCTTTGATCGTACTATTGATCTTTACCTTCTTTGCACTCTCCATCCAGCCATAATCATCAGCATGTACTGGCGTTCCAGAAACCATAAGTAGACTAACTACCATTACTACTAATACTATAAAACTACTTTTTCTTTTCATCCTTGAATACATAAAATCGCTCCTCCCTTTTCTCAATTTACTCTCTTACCACATTGTCCACAGAATCTGAGACACCTCTCTTCCACATTGCAAACATCTTTTTATTTTATCCATTTTCTCTTCCCCCCCCTGTTATGATGAATTTTTGTAACTTTAATTTTACCATACTTTTTTCCTTTTTTTAGTCATTTGCATAAACAGACATAGTAAAGTACATAATTAACCATTTACTATTTCTACAAGCATCAGTTTTTTAAATTTTTCATTTGTCATAGATTTTTTACTTGAATTTTTACTATCAATTGAAAAATTGTGTTATAATACTTTCAAAATCACTTATTTCAAGGAGAGATTTCTATGCTGAAACTCGCAATATGTGAAGATAATGACATTCAATGCAGACAAATTCATACATTATCCTGTTCTTCTCTTGAAATTCCAGTCGAAATTGATACCTTTTCTTCGGCCACTGATTTTCTCAATCAAATTTCCAATGAGCAATGTCCTTATCATATTATTCTCATGGATATTGAACTTGGATCTGAATCTGTGTCTGGAATCAAACTTGCTCAGAAAATCAATTTATTAAATCCGAATACACAGATAATTTTTATCAGCCAATATCTGCAATATGCATCTTCTGTTTATGAAACAGATCATATTTATTTTGTTTATAAACAGCAAATGGAAGAATATCTTCCTAAAGCACTTTCTGCTTCCTGCCACAAACTGAATAAACTCCGTCAACAGTATTTTTGTTTTAATTATCAGTCCCGAGATTACCGTCTCCTTCGATCCGATATTTTTTATATGGAGCGAAAACTACGAAATACTGAAATACATACCAAATCGCAGATTTACTATTGTCGTGAAAAAATTCCGATTCTTATCGAACAATTAAAACCTGATTTTTGTATATGTCATAAAAGTTTTGCGGTCAACATAAATACCATACATACTTTCAGCCATGCTGGCATTGAACTTTCTGATGGAACCCATATTCCTGTAAGCCGAAACTATTACCAGGCAACTAAAGATGCCTTTGCACAATTGTTACTCCGAAATTCAAGTGAGGTTCTGTAATGTTAAAAAACCTGTTATTTGCAATGCTTATTGCTGCATATCATTCAACTATGCCTGTATATTGTTTCATGCAGCTTTTTCCCAGACGAATAAGTTCAAAAGCGAAAGCTTTTGTCCATATTTTAGTTTGTTTTGTTTTACTGTCTTCTTTTCATATGATCAAAATATATGGGCACAATAACGAAATGACGATGTTAACACAAATAGTCATGTTTCTGAATCTTTTTTCTTTATTCAGAGGCTCCATTAAAAAAAAGCTGATAGCTTACTTTATCATTCTTTTTACCAGTATATTAACTGAACTTCTGGCACTGAATATTTACATACAAATTTACAACCGGTTTATTCACCAGCATACATATACTGCAATAAATATTTATTCTCTATGCACTTTCCATGAAAAACTGATCATACAATTGCTCATTTTTTCTTTTGCTTATCTATTTTATAAAAATGTTTTCTCTCTTTTACGGGAATGTATAAATTATCTGAAGTTTACTTTACTGCTGTTTATTATTCTTCCTATTTTCCTGCCCATGATTGCAACAGAATTCCTACAGCATTATAAATTCAGCAACCAGTTTATTCCTGTTATTTTACATATCACTTGCTGCTGTATAAGTTTTCTGTTATTTATACATGGTCTTAAATCCTTAGAACAAGAGCAGATAAATTTCAAACAGAATCTCCATAAAATGGAATTACTGAAAAAACAAATGGAAGTATCAGAAGAAATGAAACAAGAATACATTAAAATCCGCAAATGGAATCATGATATAGAAAACCATCTGTTTTCGTTAGCTTATCTTATAGATATGAAAAAAACAGATGCAGCAGAAAAATATTGTAATTCTGTGTTAAGCAATAACATAGACCATAATAATCATACATCAGTCTGTAAATCACTCAATCAGGAGGATTCGATATTATGACTTTTAAACAAAAAATAATTTTTATTATATCTTTAGCTTTTTTTCAGATATTTTATCTTCTGTCGAATTATACCGGACAATATTTGAATTCATTTTTTTTACTGACCTGCCTGACTGCAGCTATCTTATGTTACAATTTATATCAGCTTTTAATGCAGCTTTTTACAAGCGAAAAAGTAGAAGCAGAGCTTAATCTGTTAAAAAAGCAACAACTTTTAAACTCTGAACATCTGTTATTAATGAATCAACAGGAAGCCACCTCACTTAAAGCCCAGAAACAATTTTCAGAAAATCTCCATTCAATACAAAAACTTCTGCATGAAAATGATTGCGAAAATGCTCAGAAACTCGTTTACGAGGTCCTTGAAGCTTTCCAGCGTGACCGCTTTCATCCTTATTGCGAAGATAATCTTATTCTTGCCATTCTGGAATCCAAACGACTGTTTGCTCAGCATTTAGGTATCCATACAGACTACAAGATTTTTCTTCCTGAAAAATCAAATATTCAGTCCTCAGATTTATGCAGTGTTTTATTTAACATATTAGATAATGCTATTGAAGCATGCCGTTCTTCTGAATCTGCGGAACCATATCTTTCCCTGTCCTTGACAACCTCTAAAGGATTTATTTCTATCCTGGTTAAAAATAGTAAAAATCCGCAAACAGTATTTGATCATACTACTACAAAAAAAGATTCTTTTAATCACGGATTAGGACTTTCTATTATTGAAGATATCTGCCACAAGTATGACGGAAGCTGGCAATGGCATGACTATGGAAATACTTTTGAATCTGTCATTCTTTTGCGCTATTAATAAAACACCTATTTATTTTTCCTGTATTGTTGACGCTTTAATATTATCTGATTATTTTGCATGTATGGCTGTTATTATATTTCTCTTTTAATTTATTTTTATTATTTTTCAAATTTAGTATTGACATTTTCTATTTTATCTGTTATAGTTTAATCATCAAATAAAACAAACGGAAAACAAAAAATTAAATCAAAAAGGAGCGTGAACCCACCGAAAACATAACTTACTTCCCATAATCTAAGAAAGAGAGGTACAGTCCACCAGAAGATTTAACGATTTTCCATTATAATTAAAACAAGGAGGTACGGACCACCGAGAACGTAAATTTTAATTCCGTATAAGTTTTAAATCTAAGAAATGAGAGGTATATTCCATTGGATAATGAAAATTAAAAGAGTCATCGGCAGAAGAAATCAATCGCTGATGGCTCTTATTTTTTACTTATTTTTATCCCTTTCTTACAAACATAGCCTCATGATCTTCTGCTTTCATATCTTCTTCTTTGTGTTCATAAACATATTAATAACTCCATTTTCTCTGAGGTTCCCATGAAACAAAAACACATCTACCGTCTTATTTTTTTCTTTGTCATGGCTTTTGCTCTTGGCAGTCTTGCAGGAAAGATCTATTCTCATTTTACTTCCGACCCACGATCCGATCCGAATTCTGCCGAAAACAGCCAGACCTCTTCTGCTTCTATGACATTCCAAAATGAAAACTGGGGGCTCGGTTTTCAGGAAGAAGGCAAACGGCCCACAGGAAATGCTTCTATGGAAGAATTAAAAAAATACAATGCCTGGTATGCAGCCGATAGCGATGAGAAAAAAATCTATCTTACCTTTGACGCAGGCTATGACAATGGAAATATGCCTGCCATTCTGAATGCCTTACATAAGCATCAGGTACATGCCACATTTTTTGTTGTGGGGACTCTGATCCGTGACAAACCGGGACTGATCCGTGAGATCGTAGATGCAGGCCATACCATAGGCAACCACACCATGACACACCCGGATATGTCCGGCATCTCCACAAAGGAAGCCTTTCAGAAGCAGCTTGAGGATGTGGAGGTTCTTTATAAGGAAGCCACCGGAAAAGAAATGACAAAATTTTATCGCCCGCCCCAGGGCATTTACAGCGTGGAAAATTTAGAGATGGCAAAAGAGATGGGATACCACACCTTTTTCTGGAGTCTGGCTTATGTGGACTGGTATCAGGATAAGCAGCCTTCGAAAGAAGAAGCTTTTGAAAAGCTTCTGGGACGGATCCATCCGGGTGCCATCGTGCTGTTGCATAGCACCTCTTCCACCAATGCTTCCATTCTGGATGAGCTGCTGACAAAATGGGAAGAGATGGGATATACCTTCGGAACATTAGAAGAACTCGTAGCATCAGGATCCGCCTGAAAAAAATCGCACATGATCCATGCATCCTCAGTGCCATCAACACGGTTCTTCCCGCTTTTTGGATTCTCCAGATAAGCACACAAAAAATCTGCCCCGGGACTATGTTCTCATATGTTCCGGAGCAGATTTTTCTGTGCTATTGATTTCAGAAGGTGTTCTTCTTATTTAATTGTCTTATTTACTGGACAGCCTTGAATGCCTCATCAAGATCCTGGATGATATCATCGATATTCTCAGTTCCGATAGAAAGACGGATCGTGTTTGGCTTGATTCCCTGATCAAGAAGTTCTTCCTCTGTGCACTGGCTGTGTGTTGTAGTAGCCGGATGGATAACAAGGGATTTCACATCTGCAACGTTTGCAAGAAGTGAGAACAGCTCAAGGTTATCAATGAAATCCTTTGCCTTCTGTGCATCTCCCTTGATCTCAAATGTAAAGATGGAACCGCCGCCGTTAGGGAAATATTTCTTATAAAGCTCCTGCTGGCTTGGATCTGTGGATACAGACGGATGATGAACCTTCTCTACCTGCGGATGATCATTCAGATACTGTACAACCTTCAGTGCGTTCTCAACATGACGCTCTACACGGAGAGACAGTGTCTCAAGTCCCTGAAGGAAGATAAAGGAGCTCACCGGAGAAATTGTTGCTCCTGTGTCACGAAGAAGGATCGCACGGATCTTTGTAACAAATGCAGCCGGTCCGCATGCTTTTGTGAAGCTTACGCCATGATAGCTTGGGTTTGGCTCTGTAAGAGATGCAAATTTGCCGGATGCCTCCCAGTCGAACTTACCACTCTCTACGATCACACCACCAATAGTAGTTCCGTGGCCACCGATGAATTTTGTTGCGGAATGAACAACGATATCTGCGCCGTACTCGATCGGTCTTACGAGATATGGTGTTGCAAATGTATTATCTACAACAAGCGGAATTTTATGTTTGTGAGCAATTTTTGCAAGAGCCTCAATATCTACAACATCAGAATTTGGGTTTCCAAGAGTCTCAATATAAACAGCTTTTGTGTTCTCCTGGATCGCATTCTCCACTTCCTCGAGATTGAATACATCAACAAATGTTGTTGTGATTCCGTATGCCGGAAGCGTATGCTCCAGAAGGTTTGTTGTACCGCCGTAAATATTTTTGGCTGCTACAATGTGATCTCCCTGCTGTGCAAGATTCTCGATCGTGTATGTGATAGCTGCTGCACCGGATGCTACTGCAAGTGCTGCAGAACCACCCTCAAGTGCTGCGATCCTCTTCTCGAATACGTCCTCTGTCGGGTTTGTAAGACGTCCGTAAATGTTACCGGCATCTGCAAGTCCGAAACGTGCTGCTGCATGATCGCAGTTGCGGAATACATAGGAAGATGTCTGGTAGATTGGTACTGCTCTTGCATCTGTAACCGGATCCGGCTGTTCCTGTCCTACGTGAAGCTGTAATGTCTCAAATTTGAATTTTCTCTGATCTCTTGTAATTTTGCTCATGTGTTTGTCCTCTTTTCTTTTATTCTTATATTCGGTAAAATAGTAATTGCTTATCTTATGATCATCTGCTTATCAGCGACAACAACACATTCGCTTTTCTTCGATAAACACCCTTGTTGACTTCTGTAAAACCTTCATGATTTCCTCCTGATCATCACGTTGCTCACCTTGTTTTGTGTGCTCCGTTTTTTGATGATGCAATCATATCACCCTTTTCCTAGTATGTCAATGGGGTTTATCTATTTAGGTTCTCACCTTTATTTATGACTGGCTATAGATTTTATTTATAACGCCACCACCTACAACCTCATCTCCGTCATACATCACTACAGCCTGGCCTTTTGTGATGGCTCTCTGCGGTTCATCAAATTTCACATGAAGGATGCCATCCGGTGTCTGCCATGCAGTGGCAGGCTGCTCTTTGTGACGGTAACGGATCTTGGCAGTCACTCTTTTCGGCTCAGCTAAGCTGTCCACAGAGATCAGATTTACATTGTCTGCCTCCAGTTCACTGCTGAAAAGATCTGCGTTGTCCCCGAGAACTACCGTATTGGTCTTCGGAGAGATCTCACAGACATAAAGACGGCTGGCCGCCGGAATGCCAAGGCCGCGGCGCTGGCCGATCGTGTAATGGATGATTCCCTTATGGCGTCCGATATAGTTTCCCTCTTTATCTACAAAATCACCCTCCGGTGTTTTTTTGCCTGTGTACTTCTCAATAAATTTCGCATAGTCGCCGTCCGGCACAAAGCAGATATCCTGACTGTCATGCTTTCTGGCATTGATAAAGCCATGTTTTTCGGCAATGACACGAACCTGGTCCTTCCGGAGACCTCCAAGCGGAAGCTTTACATGTGCCAGCTGTTCCTGGGTCAGCATATAGAGAACGTATGACTGATCCTTTGTATCGTCCACTGCTTTTTTCAGAAGGTAGCGGTCCCGTTTCTCATCGTACTCCACTCTTGCATAATGTCCGGTTACAATATAATCGTAGCCGATCTCCTGCATGCGGTGAAACATTTTATCAAATTTCAGATATCGGTTACAGTCGATACATGGATTAGGGGTGCAGCCATTTTCGTAGGCATCTACAAACCTGTCCATAACCTCTGTATGGAAATCTGCGGTAAAATTAAACACGTAGTAAGGCATATCCATCTGATAGGCTACGCTTCTGGCATCCTCAACATCGTCTAGGGAACAGCAGGTCTTTTCCCTGTGGACACCGATATCTTCGTTGTTGTAAAGTTTCATGGTAGCGCCGATGCACTCGTCACCGGATTCCTTTGTCAAAAGAGCTGCCACGGAGCTGTCTACACCGCCGCTCATTGCTATGATCGCTTTTTTCATTTATATCTTAACCTTTCCTGATGATTGATGATTTCTCAGCTTTGCAGCCTGTATTCTCTTACGGTTACTGCAATTTCGCATTTATTATAATATGGCAGTTATTCTTTGTCCACGATTTTTCACCCGGAACCTTTGCTTTGCTTCTTTCCTGCAGGCTCTCTTTGGTATATAATAGAAAATATTTTTCAGAAAAGGATGTGACTATATGAAGCTTTCCCTGTTTTCCACGCTGCGAGGATATCGGAAGGAATACCTTCCCAAAGATATTTTCTCCGGCATCATCATAGCAGCTGTTTCCATCCCTATCTCCATGGGATATGCCCAGATTTCCGGGATCCCGGCGGTATACGGACTATACGGTTCTGTTCTGCCAATCCTTTTGTTTGCTCTATTTTCCACTTCAAGACAGTTTATCTTCGGAGTTGATGCGGCACCTGCTGCCATTGTAGGTGGTGCACTGTCTACTCTTGGCATTGCTGCAGAGTCAGAAGCTGCCATGGATTATGTTCCTGCCATCGCACTTTTTGCAGGTCTGTGGCTGTTTATCTTCTTTCTGCTTCACGCAGATAAGATCGTGGACTTTATCTCCACACCTGTTATGGGCGGTTTTATCAGCGGTATCGCAGTTACCATCATCCTGATGCAGATCCCGAAACTTATGGGAAGTCCTGCAGGATCCGGAGAGCTCCTGGAACTGGCAGAGCATATCTTCGCTGCTGCCAAAAATATCAGCTGGCTTTCCCTCTTCATGGGGCTTGGTGCTCTGGTGCTGATCCGCACATTTAAAAAGCTGGCGCCGAAATTCCCCATGGCTATCGTTATTATGGCTCTGGGTGTTCTTTCCACCGTTGTTTTTCATGTGGACGAAAAAGGCGTAGTCCTCCTGCAGTCTGTAGAACGTGGACTTCCCTCCCTGGTGATCCCGGATTTCGGAAATGTTGATCTGACCCAGGCGGCAGGCCGCGGTCTTATGGTTGCTGTTGTCATTATGGCAGAAACTCTTCTTGCAGAGAATACCTTTGCGTTCCGCAATGATTATAAGCTGAACGACCGTCAGGAAATCCTGGCCTGTGCCGCCGGAAATATTGCTGCCGCCGCAGTAGGCTGCTGCCCGGTAAACGGCAGTATCTCCCGCACCTCCCTCAATGAACAGTACGGTGGAAAATCTCAGGCGGTTTCCATCACTGCCGGGATCACCATGGCTCTGATCCTTCTTTTCGGCACCGGTTTTATCGGATATCTTCCGGTTCCTGTACTGACAGCCATTGTGATCTCTGCTCTGATGGATGTGGTGGAAACCCATCTGGCTGTACGTCTTTTCAAAGTAAGCCGCACAGAATTCTACATCTTCATGGCTGCCGGTTTCAGTGTGCTCTGTCTTGGAACCATTTATGGGGTTATCATTGGTATCCTGCTCTCTTTCGTAGCTGTGATCCTGAAGGCCACCAACCCGCCGCGCTCCTTCCGTGGTATGATCCCTGGAAGAGATGCTTATTTTGATCTGTCCAAAAACCGTTTCGCCTACCCTATTAAGGGCGTTGTGATCTACCGTTTCAGTGAAAACCTGTTTTTTGCAAATATAAAGATTTTTCAGGAAGATATTGAGAACAGCATCCAAAAAGACACCAGGGTAGTGATCGTAGATGCCAGTGCTATCAACAGCATTGATGTCACAGCAGCAGACCGTCTGGATGCCATCTCCGCAAGCCTGAAAAAACGTGGGATCCGTTTTTACCTCACAGAGCATTCCACCCAGATCAATGACCAGCTGCGTCAGTTCGGCATCGGTCATATGATCAAGGACGGTATGGTCCGCCGTACCATTCTTGCTGCTCTCCATGACGCAGGGATCGAAGCCCCTTATGAACTGGATGTTCCAAAGGAAGACGAGACAAAGCTTCTGCGCCGCAGTATCGCTTTTCTTCCGGCAGAGGAAGAAAATACCCTGGAAGAGTTCGCCTGGGCTTTTGGTGATGATGCAGTAAAAGAGATCGAAGAATCTGTCCATCACATTATTGAACAGCTGCATCAGATCCCGGATATCCAACGTCTCTCCGAAGAAGGTCTGGAAGAGCTTCTGGATAACTGGCATGGGCTGGGTGTTCTGGATGAGGATGAACTACTTCGAAGAATTGAATTACATATGGATGAGCTGCCTGAAGAATTAACTTCCGACCGGAAACTGATCCTTCAGCTTCTGGAAAAGCGCCGTGGCAAGCTGAAAGAAAAAATCCTTGCCGAGCATCCGGAAGTCCTGGAACGACTGGAAAAGCGCCGGAAAAAGCTGGAAGAACGGCTGGAAAAGCAGAATCCGGAAGCTGTTCAGAAATGGAAGCACTGGAAGGAAGAGCATCTCAAAGACTGATTTCTGCATACATCCCCTTTCCAGGTCCATGATCAGATTGCAGGGTTTCCTGCATATTTCTCACAGATATTGATAAAATCCTGCATCACGGCAGAAGGCCTGCGATCCTTTTTCCAGGCAAGAAGGATCCTGGTCTTCAGCTTCTCTTCTTCAATGATGCGGATCGGAAGATCTGTACAGAGATCTTCCATGGATCTTGGAAAAACGGCGGTTGCAAGACCTTCCTGCACCCAGAGCATGGCGTCTCTGGGATCATCGCAGACACAGAAAATATCCGGCTGGAGATTTTTTTCTCCAAAGGCTTTCATCAGAAATTCTTCGTACCGCCGGTAAATAATGAGAGGGCATTCAGTCAGCTCTTTAAGGCTGATGCCCTCTTTTTTTGTCTCATTTTCCGGGATCTCCGGAGGAAGGACCGCGATCATGGGTTCCTCATCCAGTTCCAGATAATTTAAACCTTCCAGCTTGATAGGTGTACGCACTACCGAAACATCAATGATCCCATCCATCAGATAATTCAGAAGTGTAAAGGTGATCGCATCCCTTACCTCAAAGTTTACATCACAATTTTCCCTGGAAAATCTGGAAATATAAGGCATAATGGTGGTCACTGTGGTTGGCGTGATCCCGATACGTAAAACCTGTTTTTTCCCTGCTTTGGATACTTCCAGTTCTGTGGAACGAACGTAGCTCAAAATGTTCTCTGTCCTGTCATAAAGAAGCTTTCCGGCTTCTGTCAGTATCACGCCTGCCCTGGTCCGCTCAAAAAGCTTCACCTTCAGCTCTGCTTCCAGCTGCTTGATCTGATAGCTCAGCGGCGGCTGGGACATGTTCAGTCTCCTTGCGGCTTCATTGATGCTTCCTGTTGCTGCGATCTCATGAAAATATTCCAGCTGTCTGATTTCCATATATAAATCCTTCTTTCTTTATCTAGTATATAACACAGGCAAAACCCATCTACTGCTTATTGCTTTTCGCTGTCCCACAGAGTACTTTCTTAATTCGGTTAAGAAATACTATATCTGCAATACTTTGTAAATACTATGAATATCTTTCCCACGCAATTATCCGAAAAACCATACTTCTATCATCCCACAGATTTCCGTCCCAGGCAATAGCAAAATTATATTATCATACATTAAAAACAATATTATACGTATTATCTCCATAGGAGTATAATAACAGAGGTTTATTATAGAAAAATAAGGAAACGGAGGAAGAAAAAGAAATGCGAACACTTGCAAAATATCTTCAAAACTACAAAAAAGAAAGCGTTCTGGCTCCTTTTTTCAAGTTTCTGGAAGTTGTATTTGATCTGCTGGTGCCTGTCGTCATCGCCCAGATCATCGATGTGGGAATTGCAAATAATGACCACGGCTATATCGTTCAGAAGTTTTTTATTCTGATACTGATGGCTGCTGCAGGACTTGCAGTCAGCATTACTGCACAGTTTTTTGCTGCAAAAGCCAGCGTAGGCTTTGCCACAGAAGTGCGTCAGGCTGTATTTGACCATATCCAGAAGCTTTCCTATACGGAGCTGGACACCCTTGGCACTGACACGCTGATCACCCGTCTTACAGACGATGTCAATCAGGTACAGAACGGAGTAAACATGGGACTCCGTCTTCTTCTTCGAAGCCCGTTTATTGTTCTAGGCTCTATGGTAATGGCTTTTACCATCAATGTGCGCTGTGCACTGATCTTCGCTGTTGCCATTCCGGTACTGTTCCTGGTTGTCTTTGTGATCATGTTTTTAAGTATCCCGCTTTTCAAAAAAGTACAGGGACGTCTGGATTCCGTCACCCGTCTTACCAGAGAAAACCTGACCGGTGTCCGTGTGATCCGTGCATTTTGCCGTGAAGCTAATGCCGTTGCGGAGTTTGACGAAAGCAATCTTGCACTTACCAGACTGAACGAATTTGTCGGAAAAATCTCTGCACTTTTAAATCCTGCAACTTATGTACTGATCAATATCGCAACAGTAATCCTGATCCGGACTGCAGGTGTACAGGTAAACCTCGGAAACATGCAGCAGGGTGAAATAGTTGCTCTTTACAACTATATGGCACAGATGATCGTAGAACTGATCAAGCTTGCGTCCCTGATCATCACCCTGAACAAATCCATGGCCTGTGCGGATCGCGTTGCCGGAATCCTGAAGGTCGATTCCACCATGACTTACCCGGACAAAGCTTCCTTACCGACTGCGGAAAACAGTGACTATGCAGTTGCCTTTGACCATGTGAGTTTCTCCTATGCAGGAACCGGCGCACCTAGCCTTTCTGATATCACTTTTTCCGCAAAAAAAGGCTCTACGATCGGAATCATCGGCGGTACCGGAAGCGGTAAATCCACTCTTGTGGATCTGATCGCCCGTTTCTACGACGCAACCTCCGGAGTCATTACCCTCGACGGTCAGAATGTACAGACCTATTCCAGGCAGGAACTCAGGGAAAAAATTGGCGTAGTTCCTCAAAAAGCAGCACTTTTCCAGGGAACCATCCGCGATAACTTAAGCTGGGGACGGGAAAATGCCACGGACGAAGAAATGTGGGAAGCACTTACCACCGCTCAGGCTCGTGAAATCGTAGAGAAAAAGGACGGTCAGCTGGATTTCCGTCTGGAACAGAACGGGCGGAATCTTTCCGGTGGCCAGCGTCAGAGACTTACCATTGCCCGCGCCCTTGTGAAAAAGCCAGAGATTCTGATCCTGGATGACAGTGCCAGTGCTCTTGACTTTGCCACAGATGCGGCACTTCGGAAATCCCTTCACCAGCTTGGTGGAAACACCACCACCTTCCTGGTATCCCAGAGAGCAGCCAGCATTCGCCAGGCCGATCTGATCCTGGTACTGGACGATGGTCAGCTTTCCGGAAAAGGAACCCATCAGGAACTGATCTCTACCTGCGAAACCTACCGTGAGATCTTTTTCTCACAGTTCCCGGAAGAGCGTACCAAATATGAAAAAGCGACTGGAAAGGAGGTCCTGGCATGAGTAAAACAGATACAACCGCCAAAAACAGCATGGCAACCTTTTTCAAGGTACTACGTTTCATTGGAAAATACCGTTTTCTTCTCGTATTAAGTGTGATCCTGGCAGCAGTCACTGTAATTTTGCAGCTGTATGTTCCCGTACTTTTTGGTTATGCCATTGATGAGGTCGTTGCTGCCCACGAAGTTGATTTTACAAGAATGGGATTCTATCTTTCCCGTATTCTTGTCATGATCGTATTTTCCGGCATTGCCACCTGGATCATGAGTGTCATCAACAACCGTATGACCTACCGCACAGTACAGGATATCCGTGCAAGATCCATCCGCCATATCCAGAAGCTTCCTCTGTCCTACCTGGACGGACACAGCACCGGTGATATCATCAGCCGTGTCATCGCAGATACGGATATTCTTTCCGATGGTATGCTCCTTGGATTTACACAGCTGTTTTCCGGTGTCATCACCATCATCGGAACCCTGCTCTTCATGTTCTCCAAAAATGTGTGGATCACTCTGATGATCATTGTCCTGACACCTGTAAGCTTTTTTGTGGCGAAATTCATCTCCTCCCATTCCTTCCAGATGTTCCGTGCGCAGAGTGATGCCCGTGGACGTCAGACTGCACTGATCGAGGAAATGATCGGAAATCAAAAAGTGGTTCAGGCCTTTGGTTACGAAAATCGTTCTTCCGAACGTTTTGCTGCGATCAATGAAGAACTCCGTGATGCCAGCCAGAAGGCTGTTTTTTACAGCAGCCTCACCAACCCGTCCACACGATGTGTCAACAACATCATTTACGCAGGTGTAGCTCTTGCAGGTGCCTTTCTGATCCCGGGCGGTCATCTGACTGTCGGTGGACTTTCCGTACTGCTGGCTTATGCAAACCAGTATATGAAGCCCTTCAACGATATCAGCTCCGTGATCACAGAGCTTCAGAACGCTCTGGCCTGCGCTACCAGGATCTTTGATCTTCTGGAGGAAGAGCCGGAAAGCCCGGATCCATCCGGAACTCTTGTCGATGTAAAAGGTGCAGTGGATATCCGGAATGTTTCCTTCCGCTACGAAGCGGACAAACCTCTCATTAAAAACTTTAATCTTCATACAGAACCAGGCAGACGTATTGCCATCGTAGGCCCTACCGGTTGTGGCAAGACAACTTTTATCAACTTGCTGATGCGGTTCTATGACGTCACCGGTGGAAGTATTTCCGTGGACGGAACCCCCATCACCGATGTTTCCAGACATGCCCTCCGCGGAAGCTATGGCATGGTTCTCCAGGATACCTGGATCAAGCATGGAACTGTCCGTGACAACATCTGTATCGGAAAGCCGGATTCTTCTGATGAGGACGTGATCCAGGCAGCTAAAATGTCCCACAGCTGGGAATTTATCCGCCGTCTTCCAAATGGCCTGGATACCATTCTTTATGAAGACAGCTTAAGCCAGGGACAAAAGCAGCTTCTCTGCATCACCCGTGTCATGCTGTGTCTGCCGCCAATGCTGATCCTTGACGAGGCAACCTCCAGTATTGATACCCGAACAGAAATGCTGATCCAGGAGGCATTTGACCGGATGATGCAGGGGCGAACAAGCTTTATCGTTGCACACCGTCTTTCTACCATCCGCAATGCAGATGAGATTCTTGTCATGAAAGACGGAAGCATCATCGAACAGGGAAGCCATGAAGAGCTTATGGCAAAAGGCGGATTCTATCAGAATCTTTATAACAGCCAGTTTGTGAAGGTTTCTGAGTAATATAACCTGATTTTTTTAACCAAATCAGGCAACTGGCTAAATACGGATCGCAAATATCCGCCTGACTTAAAATTCTCCGGAACACAGATTTTCTGTACCGGAGAATTTTTTTATACTGTATCAATGATATAAAAAAAATAAACATCTCCATATGATACCTATTTTGATATCCAGGATGATGTCTATTTTTATAAAACTATATTCAGATCTTTTTATATTTTGTCCGAAGAAGCCATTTCTGATCGATCACTTTCAGCTCTTCTCCAAAACGGATGTGAAGCCTTACAGAACCCGGAAGCTGCTCTACATGCTCAATATTTCCGGTTCCGAATTTCGGATGACTGACATCCTCTCCGATCTCATAGCGTACAATACTGTTCTGAGTATTCCTGTGCTGCTGCTCTCTTCTGTAAGTATCCCGCACCGTTACAGTACGGTCATGGATCGGGCTTCGGAGTTTTTTCTCATAGTTGTGTTTCATCAGAGCTTCCCCTGCCTTATAATATGGCGTTGGTGCCGCACCAGTCAAGGAACAGCAGTATTTCCAGGCACTTCCGTGGGTTCCGTGCTGCCACTGATACTCTGAGGGAATGTGAAAATTATACTGCATATAGTGGGCATATTCATGTTTGTAAAGATCCAGTCGGTCTTCTTTTTTCAGAGGATTTTTTACCGCATAGCCGATAAACAGCAGAGAAAAATGGAAATGCTCTTTTTCGTGGCAGCTGCCTCTTGTATAAGATCCCAACAGATCCGGCTCCATGCCAAAAGTTATAGGGATCTTTGCTCCGTTAAGATGAAATTTTTTATCGAATTCTGCATAGAGACTTCGGATCTGAGCTGTAAGTATTGGAATTTCTTTCTGTAGGGCCTGTGAAAGTGTCTGATCGATCATTGTATCTGCAACTCCTTATCGTCACCTTTTGCAAATTTATAAAATGAACAATCGCTACTATATCATTTTTCGAAAAAAATGTAAACACCTGAAAAAAATTACTGATCCAGTTCTTTCCTCACATCCGGGAACATTTCCACACAACGTTTCAGGATTCCCTGCATGTAGGCAATGGCAATTCCGTAATTGGTGATAGGAATCTCCTGATCCAATGCACATTTCTGACGGTAACGCATTTCTCTCTCATTAAGCATACATCCGCCACAATGCACGATCAGACTGTACTTCGTCACATCCTCCGGGAAATCTCTTCCGGAAGAATACTCAAATTTCAGCTCTTTCCCCGTATAATTACGGATCCAGCGTGGAAGCTTGACTGTTCCGATATCATCACACTGCCTGTGGTGGGTACATCCCTCTGAGATCAGGATCTTGTCACCGTCTTTCAGCCGGTCCAGTGCTGCTGCCCCAGCTGCCGCTGTCTTTAGATTTCCTTTAAATCTGGCAAACAGAATAGAGAATGAAGTAAGCCAGATGTCTTCTGGAGTTTCTTCACTGACTCTGGCAAAGACCTGGCTGTCTGTGATCACAAGCCTTGGTTTTTTCCCCAGGGTTTCCAGTGTATTGGAAAGCTCATCCTCTTTGATCACGATGGCTGCTGCTCCGGCTTCCAGCACATCACGGATCGTCTGCTGCTGCGGAAGGATCAGACGCCCTTTTGGTGCAGCTTTATCTATGGGAACTACAAGAATCGCAAAATCTGATGGTTCAAGGAGATCCCCTACAAGACGCAATTTCAGTTCATCCGTTACTGCCAGAGAAGCGATCTTTTCTTTCAATTCGTAGATATTCTGACCGGTGGCGGCGCTAGCATAAATAGATTGCTCTGTGTTCTGGTTTTCATGATCCTGTTTCTGGCTGACACTGCTCTCTTTGACCGCACCCGCATGGGTATTCTGGTTTAAGTTATTATCTGAAGAAAGCCGGTTCCCATCTTTTGTTTTCAGCAGATCTGCCTTGTTATAAACAACCAGATATGGAATCTCCTTTTCTTTAAAAATATGGATCAATTCTTCATCCACACTGGTTTTTCCCACAGTGGCATCTACTACAAGAACTGCTACATCCACTCTGTTCAGCACCTGTTTCGCCTTGCGGACGCGAAGTTCTCCAAGATGTCCTTCATCATCAATACCTGGTGTATCTATGATCACCACCGGGCCCATAGGAAGTAGTTCCATGGCCTTACTTACCGGATCTGTAGTAGTTCCCTTTACATCGGATACCACAGCCAGCTCCTGGCCTGTCACCTTATTTACGATACTGGATTTTCCTGCATTTCTTCTGCCAAAAAAACCGATATGTACACGGTCTGCTGACGGTGTTTCATTCATTCCCATAATTTATCCTCTTTTCTTTCAGCATCAGACAGGTCCTCATCCATTCCTGTTCCTATCAACCTGCTTCTTTTTGATTTTTCAAAAGCCGGACATTCCTTCCACTCTTATATCATAGTGTAGTATCTCTTTCAGCATTTCTTTTATCCAACTGTGTGGGACGTGTCATATTGAAATCATAAAGTCGATCCAGCTTTTTGATCTGATCCTGGATGATCTCATCATCATTAGGAAGATATAGCTCTCCTGTATGCATTTTTTCTCATTGAGCGCATGTCAGCACCTCCTTTTTTGCGTTTTTACAAAAATGATATTTTTTATGTTATCATATCCTATATTCACCTACAAGCATGAATTTTCTGAATAATCCGAGGCTTTTTCGTGAATCTGTTATATTTATATATAATCTACAGATTTATCTTCTGTCAACAGATTTCTGTATTTTTGCTATTCACAAAATCTTCCACCCTGTCGGATCACTTTATTTTTCTGCTCCGTTTCCAATTCTTCATCGGTAAAGATCAACTGGTACTCACTGACATCATTATATTTTATGAGATTTTTTTGCCAAACTTGGTATGGTCCGCCAGAAGATAGCTTTCCTCTGCATTGGCATACACGCAGCGTTTCACAGCTGCTTCGATCTCTCTAGTGGCCGATGCTCCAAAAGAGGCATCTACTGCACTGGCTCCAAAAAAAGCTTTGTCATAATAAAATCTGGATATATTTTTATTTTGTTATTTATGTGCTATTTTATATACAGAAACACCTATACTCATCTTTTACAGAAAGGATCTCGAATATGAAACCATTATCTTCATTTAAGCCACAGGCTGTTTTCAGCGATATTGACGGCACTTTACTAACCTCAGAACATGTGGTATCTCCGCTGACCAGTTCCGCCATTCATACTTTGACAGATCAGGGCGTTCTGTTTACTATTTCTTCAGCACGAAGCCCTTCCGGCATCCGTCCTATTATTAAAAAAAATGATTTCCATTGTTGTACCATTGCATTCAGTGGTGCACTAATCCTGGATGAAGATCAAAATATCCTTTACGAAAAAGGAATAAGCATTTCTGACGCTTCCAAAATCATTGATGTGATCGAAAAAAAATGTCCTCACGTGACCTGGAATGTTTTTACCTCAGAAGACTGGATCGTAAAAGACCGGACAGACCCTCATGTGATCCATGAAGAAACGGTTGTGGAAACTACCTCTATAGAGGGATCCCTTCAGTCTCTCTCAGATACGCTTATGGTAGATAAAATCCTGTGTATGTGCGATTCTGAATATATGTCACCGTCAGAAACACTTCTTCGCAAATATTTTCCGGAATTATCTATTGCAAGATCTTCCGATTCTCTTCTGGAGATCATGGCTGGCGGCATAAACAAAGCGGAAGCTGTAAAATATCTTTGTGATCTTCGAAAAATCCCTCTTACCAGTACTATTGCATTCGGAGATAATTATAATGATCTGGAAATGCTGGAGGCAGTAGGATGTGGAGTTTTGATGGGAAATGCACCTTCTGAGCTGCAAAAACATTTCTCTTTTGTAACAAAGAGTAATGATCAGGACGGGATTTTTCAGGCCTTTAAAGAATTGGGAGTTCTGAATTAAAGAATATTTATAACAAATAGAAAGTCTCTTCCAGAAGATAATTTTTTATCTGTACCTGTGAAAGAGACTTTCTGTATTTCAGTAGATATTATTTATTTCAGTGCCGTTCCGGCTTTAAAAGCATCGCCGACTTTTTCGCCAAGACGGATATATGCATTGTTGAACGGATCAAAAGTGATCGGTGCTACTTTTGCAACATCTACGTTTCCATTTTCATCCAGAACGCTCTCATCCACGCTGACATTTACGATCTCACCGATCAGCCGGCAGGTGTCTTTATCATAGCTTTTCAGCTTACATTCTATACAGATTGGAAGCTCTTTGATAATAGGTGCATCTACTTTTTCAGATTTTTCTGCTGTAAATCCGGCTTTTACAAATTTATCCGGCTCTTTGTTTCCGGAAACAATTCCTACATAGTCGCAGGCTGTCATATGCTCCACATCTGCCATACTTACTGTAAAAGCGCCTTTTTTCAGGATGTTTTCAGTTGTTTTATGATTTTCACTGACACAGATGGAAATTTCCTTATCATCGCTGATTCCTCCCCAGGCTGCATTCATAACATCCGGTTTTCCATCCTCACCATATGTAGCGATCATTAATACCGGCTGTGGATAAGTGTAAGGCTTTGCTCCGAAATCTTTTCTCATGATCTTTCACTCCTTTATTGTATTGCCGTTACTTTTTATAAATTGACGTACAAGCTGCAGACCTCCCAGCGGAACACAGAATTTATCTCTGTGCTGACTACATTGCTGATACGTTTCTTCCAGATCAAACCACTGTACCTCTTCTACTTCTTCCTTTTGAAGTGTAAGATGATCGATCTCTACCGGGTGATCGTAAATATAAACAAAAGCGATTTCTTCATCCCGGAATATTTTTCCATGAAATTCTCTGGCAAAAGATATGGGGAATTTTCCTGCAAACTGCAGATCAGCTGATTCTGCATGGATTCCCAGTTCTTCTTCCAGTTCCCGTAATGCCGATTCCATTGGTTCATCTCCCGCCTGTATGTGACCTGCAGATGAAGTATCAAATTTTCCAGGAAAGGAGTCCTTGTTTCTGGATCTTTTCTGAAGAAGGATCTCTGTTTTTTCATTCCTCCGACGGATGATCCAGATATGAGCAGTACGATGAGGGATTCCTTCTGCGTGAGCAATACTCCGTTCTACGATCTTTCCAGTGGGATTTCCGTTTTCATCTATGATATCAAATAATTCCATTTTTCTGCTTCTTTCTCATAAATTATTCTTTCTTAACCAAACCAATTTCATTCTAGCATGATTTCGAAATAGTTTCCAGTCTGTTATCAGAAAACATTCTATAGGGGATTACTTGATTCGGTCAAATATTACGATATATATAACGGATATTTATACAAACATATAAAAAGTGCCTGTAAACAATTCCTTGTTTACAGGCATAAAAAAACTCCCCCTGTTGGACTCGAACCAACGACACTGCGGTTAACAGCCGCATGCTCTACCGACTGAGCTAAGGAGGATTACTTAAATATTTAATTAAGGTTTGTACCTTAAAAACTACATACATGCTTGTTGATCGTTAATCAAACTCTTTGAATCAATTCTAACCTGCGTACCGATACTCCAGCGGTGGTCATCTCACGACTCCGTCGTTCGATGTCATTTGCTTCGCAAATGTTCAGTCTGTACCATAAATGGTTCTCCACAAGCAAGCTTGTTCCGCCCCATTTCTGTTACATCCTGCCCGCTTCCTCGGCTTTTTGGTCAAGCCCTCACCCGATTAGTAACAGTCAGCTCCATGTGTTACCACACTTCCACCT